>JBCDJE010000518.1:0-3795 GCA_038748185.1 Bacteroidota bacterium | reverse complement strand
ATGGGAAGCTCGGTATTACCCCTATAAACAATTTCTTTAATAAGATAATCAATATTTTTCCAGCTTTTGAAGAAGAAGTTTGTAAGATTAGTACAGAGTTCTACAAATGTGTTGAGACTTTTCCACACTTTTATGCAAAAGAGGTATTAGATTACATGCCTAAGCTAATAAATAGCCTCAAAAGCATACTGCCAGAGGAAGAAGGGTTCATAGATAACGCTGAGAACAAAAGTACTAATAACGATTTTGGTAAGGTCTTGTATGTAGACAACAATATTCAATTCGGGAAAAAAGTACAAGTTTCATTAGCTAAACATGGCATCACTTGTGAATTAGCATTTGATGTAGTTGAAGCTATTAATATTATTAAAGAAGATTGTAGTAATAGAATAACTACATTAGTAAGTGATAATAGATTTTTTAATAGGGATAAAAGGTTTAATAGAAAACAGTCTTATCATATTTCTAAAGCGCTAGCCGATTTACCCAATCAAGTGAATGTTATTACACTTTGTGGGCTAAGTACCAGAAAACTCACTTCATTACCCCTGCAACATAGGCGAATGATAGTCCCTATGCTAAAGAATGACATTTTTAAAAATGCTTTAGGGATGGAAAATTTTTGCCATACAATAAAGCAGCTTAATAGAGAAGCATTGTTTAAAATTGAGCAACCTTCAATGTTTAAAGATGCGCACCTCTCACTTTATAAGTTACACAGAGAAAGCTATGATTATGAATTAATAGAGAGTGATATCTCTCAAACAGCCTTTACATTTGTAAAAGAGATAGCTAAAAACGGCTTCATACCTAAATATTTATTACCCGCTATTAATGGTAGGCTAAGAACTAAAAATCAAGAAAGAGACCTACAAAATTTTCGAGACATACTGCTTGCCAGAAGATTTATTCTTGGGCTTTGCCAGCTACCTTATAAGGTTATTTTACGTTTTGAACAAGAACGTAATAAAAACATTAAGTTCGATAGAAAAGACTTGTGGTTTTTAATGTACAATGCACTTAAAAATGGAGAACTGAAACTAAACCTCGATGAGATTGATGACCCAGAGTTAAATACTGCTTTTAATAGAAGTTTGAGGATGTCAATAAGAAAGAACTACAACTGGCAGATTAGTAAAAACTACTCTTTAACCATTGAAGAGAAGAATTGGCTTAGGATACATTGCGAATATTTTGCCAATTCTTTTGAAGAGTAGTAAATCTTAGATCACGTTCGAAAACTTATAATCTTAAGCATTTTAATCTAAAAAGACTATCTTATGCAACAAAATGAGCTAATAGCATTTACCTATTCTGCAAAGAAGAGTTCACTATCATTTTTCTCAGACTTTAATTTCACTACTAACATATCACCAAAAAGCCTAGATTTTCTTATTTCTCTAGATAATCTTAATGAAGAAGCAAAAGTATTTCATAGTGATATCATATTTCTTGAAGAAACTGCCAGTCTATCGGATACAGTCATAAATGCTTTGCAAAATGCAAGTAAAGTCTATCTTATTCTCGATAATAAAAAAGAGCAAGTAAAGGAGAAGTTATTTAAAAAGCTTAAGGGCAATATGCATAGAAAAGTTATTTCTGATACACTAGATTTACAAGTAAGTAATGTGCTGCTCACACTAATGGGTAAAGCTTATAAAAAAAGGGATAGTGAAACTTACACTAAAGTGTTAGCCCAATTTAAAATGCTTTTCACTAGCAACAGCACATTAGAAGTAAAATTAAATCTACTAAATGCCTGTAATACACCGCAAAAGTTAAAATCAATATTAGATAGCCAACATGAAGATCGCATTGATTTAGAACAAATTACCTTAAGTAAAATACTGAAGAAGACTAAAATTAAGAATCTCCTGCATACACTAGCCTCTGAAGAACTTCCTACAAAAGAAGCCAGAATTAACGCTAGAAAAGCATTATACCAAGAAATACATTATTAAATTAAGCTGTAGACTGTAATTCATTGAGTTTTTTATAAACTCCTTCATCTAGCGACATAAGAAAGGCATGATTACCTTGCTCTACAATTTCACCATCTTTAACTACTAAAATCTCATCTGCATGTTGAATGGTACTTAACCTATGCGCGATAATAATAGAGGTTCTATTCTTCAGTAAGTTGATTAATGCATCTTGAACAAGCTTTTCCGATTCTGTATCCAAAGCAGAAGTAGCTTCATCGAGCAGTAAAATATCAGGATTTTTAAGCACAGCTCTTGCAATACTTAACCGCTGTCTTTGCCCACCCGAAAGTTTCAATCCGCGATCGCCAATAAATGTATCGTAACCATTTTCGGTCTCTGTAATAAACTGGTGCGCATTGGCAATTTTAGCAGCTTGTATTACCTCCTCTCTACTAGCATTTACTTTTGCGAAGGCAATGTTATTGGCTATCGTATCATTAAATAACACTGATTCTTGGGTGACAATGCCCATGTGTGCTCTTACAGATTTAATATTCGCCTTTTGTAATGGAATATTGTCTATACTTATAGTTCCTGAAGAAGGATCGTAAAACCTTGGTATTAAATCAGCAATAGTTGATTTTCCTCCGCCTGAAGGTCCGACTAAGGCAATAGTTTTACCTTTTTGCAACTTAAAATTAATCCCCTTCAATACTGTCTTATCATTATCATAAGCAAAAGAAACATTGTTAAATGTAATTTCTTTATTGAATTGCTCAATCTTTACTGCGTTAGGCAAATCCTTTATTTTTGGCTTTGCCTCAATGATTTTCAAAACCCTTTTACCAGCTTCAAGCCCTCTCTGTATGCCACTTACAGCTGAAGATAATTGTCGCATAGGCATTAATACCTGAGAAAGCAGAACAATGTAGGTAATAAACTCACTGGCTTTTAAAGTAGATTCTTGATTAAGCACTAGTGTACCCCCATAGTAAAGTATACCTGCTACTAATCCTACGCCTAGAAATTCTGAAAGCGGTGACGCCAAATCGCGCTTTAAAGACATTGATCTGAGTATTTTAGCATAGCGCTTATTTTGAAGCTGAAATTTGTTATTAATATACTTTTCAGCATTGAAACCTTTTATTACTTTAAAAGCGCTTAAGGCTTCATCAATTGTACTGAGCATATCGCCCATAATTACTTGTACTTCTGCTGCATCTTTTTTGAGTTTCCTGATTAACCTCGAAAAAAATAGCCCAATTGTAGGCACAATGAGTAATGTAAAAAAGGTAAGTTGGGGTGACATTGAGTAAAGCAAAAAGAAAAAACCTATAATTGTAGCAGGCTCTCTAAAAACTACCGAAATAGAATTTACAATAGAATTCTCTACTTCTTGGATATCGCTAGTCATGCGAGAAGTAAGATCACCTTTTTTATTCTCTGCAAAAAAACTGCTATGCATTTCTGATGTCCTTACAAAAATGGCATTTCTCAAATTCATGATAAGCCTTGCTCGCAAGAAAACCGTCACCCTTAAAGCAAAATACCTAAAAAAACCTTTAAGCAGATTTGTAATTAAAATGAGAACACAAACAAATTCAAGTGTTTCAATCTTACCATGGTCCCTAATAGTAGAGATAAAATAGTAATTAAATTTTTCTTTTATATAATCGATATCGAGAGAAAAATCCGGATTAGTAACTACCTCATTCGCATTATCTACAGTACCAAAAAGTACCTCAAGTAAAGGAATGAGTAAACTGAAATTTAACAATCCAAAAATGATAGCAAGGGAAGCGAAAACGAGATATTGGGTTAAGGATATGCCAAGGGGACGGGCATACGAAAGCAAACGGAGATAAATTTT
>JBCDJE010000517.1:0-3800 GCA_038748185.1 Bacteroidota bacterium | reverse complement strand
TGCCTTAAAATCCTAAACTTATTATTTCATCATTACTTAAATCAATAAAAAACTCAAATTTTTTGCTGCTAACTTCTAAACCCAATTTTCTTTCAACAAAAATATTCAAGAATGACAAATATCAGTCTGTAAAATGGAATAATCACTAGATTTGCATAGAATTAATTTGATCATCAAAACCTAGAAAAATGGAATACAGAGTTGAAAAAGACACCATGGGTGAAGTACAAGTACCAGCAGAAAAATATTGGGGAGCACAAACCCAACGCTCTATCGAAAATTTCAAAATTGGCGGTCATACTATGCCCTTAGAAATTATTAAGGCATTTGCTTTTTTAAAAAAAGCGGCAGCGATTACTAATCAAGAATTAGGCGTATTAGATATAGAAAAAGCCAATCTTATTGGTAAAGTATGTGATGAAATACTCAATGGAGATTTAGATGATCAATTTCCTTTGGTGGTTTGGCAAACAGGTTCAGGCACTCAATCGAATATGAATGTAAACGAAGTGGTCGCCAATAGGGCACATGTTTTAAGTGGAGGTAATCTAACGGATACAAAAAAGAAAGTGCATCCTAATGATGATGTAAATAAATCACAGTCGTCAAACGATACCTTTCCTACCGCTATGCACATTGCATGCTATGCCTATGTGGTAGAGCAAACCATTCCTAAAGTAGCCCAATTACAAGCTACCCTAGAAGCAAAGGCAAAAGCTTTTGCAGATGTGGTGAAGATTGGTAGAACACATTTTATGGATGCTACCCCTTTAACATTAGGTATGGAATTTAGTGGCTATGCTTCGCAGTTGGCACATGGCATCAAAGCATTAAAAAATACTTTGTCGCACTTGTCGGAGTTGGCGTTGGGTGGTACTGCAGTTGGCACAGGTTTAAATGCACCAAAAGGTTATGCTGAAAAAGTGGCAGATAAAATTGCGGAGCTTACCGAGCATCCTTTTATAACTGCTGCCAATAAATTTGAAGCGTTAGCAGCGCATGATGCTTTAGTTGAAACTTCTGGTGCTTTAAAGCAACTGGCTGTGAGTTTAATGAAGATCGGGAATGATATAAGAATGCTTTCCTCCGGACCAAGATCGGGTATTGGAGAAATCATTATCCCCTCTAATGAACCGGGTTCTTCTATTATGCCGGGTAAAGTAAATCCTACCCAATGCGAAGCGCTAACAATGGTTTGTGCCCAAGTAATCGGGCTTGATATGGCTGTTTCAGTTGGAGGTGCTACAGGTCATTTCGAATTGAATGTTTTTAAACCTATGATGGCTTTTAATGTGCTTACTGCTGCCAGGTTAATTGGTGATGCCTGTGCGTCTTTTAACGAACATTGTGCAGTGGGAATTGAGCCTAACCACAAACGAATAAAAGAACATTTAGATAATTCTTTAATGTTGGTTACTGCATTAAATACGCATATAGGCTACGATAATGCAGCCAAGATTGCTAAAACGGCGCATGCTGAAGGAACTACTTTGCGCGAAGCAGCACTCTCCTTAGGCTTATTAACCAATGAGCAATTTGATGAATGGGTAGTACCTAATAAAATGATTGGGAATTTGTAGCGCATATATAATTGATACTAAAAAATTAGTTCAATTTTATACTGAGTTTTTGTAAAATTAACAAGACTAGAAATAAAAAAAGCCTTATCAGTTTTTCTGAAAGGCTTTTTTATTGAATCTTGCTAAAAGTTTGTGATACATTGTGCAATTAAAGAAAACTTAGCACATCAAATTTACACTTAGGATGAATGAATTCTAAAAAAATGTTTTTCACATGTAACTATTGTTTTTTTAGCATACAAAATTCAATAACTATGAAAATGCTTGGCTGTTAGCGTAAAAAATAAAGTATTGGGTTTATAGAAAGTTTTATGACGTCTTCTACAATCATTTCACACGGGTATAGACACTATAGACATAAGGTTGAAAGTGTTGATTAGGGTCTAAGGTTACAATAATGAGGGTATCATGGCTATTTTCATTAAAATACAGCAAAGTGTAGGGTTCTATAATTCCCATTTCATTTTTTGTTAACAGGAAGTCGGCATCCTCCCCTTCTTTTCCGGGATGTGGTTTGCGAAGTACCTCAAAAGGCTCATCTTTTTGCAAATACTCCCCATCCACCCTTATATCCACAGTATGGTCTTTTTTGTAGGTATGAATAATTTCTGTATCCAGGTCTTGTATGTTGTAATCTAAATCTGCTTTGTGGCCTGAGGCTACCCAGCGCCACTCGCCGTAGAGACCGGGTTTGGGCATGCCCAGGAAGAATAATAAACAAATCGCTATTATGCTGATGCTTATCGTAAAAAAAACTCTTTTCATAGAAGGATACATTTTGAAAGGATAGCGTGTAAAGCTATCCTTTTTTGTGGGTTAAAAATTAGCATCTCGGTTATCATGTTCCGACTGATCAAAGGGTGCTCCAAATGCTTCAAAAACTATATCTGTCCGCATAAAACCTAAGAGCACATCATCTAAGAATTCACTATCTCTAGATGGCACTACTAAAGGATATCGGTCAGTCCAAAAATTACGTAAATCATTGTTATTGACTTGAATGAAAAATCTTATATATGGTGCATGTCTATGACTCACACCGTATCTTGAACCAAAACGGTTATTCCGATTGAATTGGGCAAGAAAATCAGCCCCATCTTGGCTGTTTCTATAAGGCACTAAAAAAGTACCTGGTTCTAAATCATTGTCAGTACGTAATGCTGCTAATGTGGAAAAAAGGTTATAATCCCATTGATTAAATGCATCTCTCCAACCTTGTGGTGGTGCTCTAAAAATCAAATCAAATCCATAATAAAAAGGTCCGGCCATGGGTTTGGTGACCTCCTGGGCAAATTTATGGTGCATCTGCTGGTATTCTCCTGATTGCATTTTTGCTAAAACAGGTCCGTTCAACTTCTGTTGATGGCTTAATAAAAGAGGGAGGGCACATAATAGCATTACGGCCACTATTTCATATCTTTTCATGGTATTTCGCTTTTACTGTTTGATGATTTTTTGAGTGTTTAACAAGGTTTTACCTCCTTCTTCTGAGGTGAGTTGTAGCAAGTAAGTGCCTTGTGGCAAGCCTTCTACTTTAAAAGCATATTCATGCATCCCAACTTGTTGGGGAGTAGCCGGCAATAAGACTTGCTGATACTTTCCTGCCATATCCACCAGTCGAATGCTGGTTTTTCCGGGAGTACTCAGGTAATACCGTACCTGCAATTGTCCGTCGAAGGGATTGGGGAAAAGTAATAATTTATCGGAAAGAGCTTCTTCTGTAAACGGCATCTCCTCTTCAACAACAGGAATGCTTTCAACAAGTACCTCTTTTAAGGGGTTATGGTTTGTTGAAGCTAATCGAGCACCTGAAGGAGGGGTATAGCCTGTAATTTTGGCAGTAAAATCACTTCCTTCAAATGCCCAAAAGCCACTTTTTAACACAACACTGTCCCGGGCTTCTGCTACCATTGTTCCCACTGAATCAACTAGACCATAGGCACCAATAAAACGGGTGGTTTTGACCTCAAATGTATCGGTCTGATTTACATATCCCAGAAAGGAGTAAATATCTGTTACACTAAAAAAAGCATAGGTTCCCGGTTGTGTAATAGGAGCTGAAACTATTTGATTTGGGGCATCTATTGTGGGGGATTCCACAGCCATGGTCCATTTTTGCAGGCTTTCATCCCATTGGAAAAGGTGCATGATTTCTTGTCGCTCAGCTGTTAGAAACCCTGCGAAATACTGCAAACTCACCTCATTGGTACCTGTAAAGTT
>JBCDJE010000516.1:0-3804 GCA_038748185.1 Bacteroidota bacterium | reverse complement strand
TGTAAACTTTCTTCCGATTGTGCATCCATCAATATTCCAAAATCTATTTATAGTGCTTTAAAAATAGAAATGAAATAAATAGATAAAAAATTAGCAACACTACTTATTCTAGAAGAAAAGTAGTGTTCATCTATTTAAGATTTTTTGATCTCTGAACATTCAAAAAATTTGAATACAATGAGGCCCTTTCAAATTTTCATCTTTCTTTGGGGAGTAGCTGGAAATATGAAAATTCATATTTGTTTCATTTTTTTTACGCTAAGGGATGTGCATATATTTGTGCGTTTGCAAAGAGATTTTCCATTTAGGATTTGTTTTTACGTACGCAATAATTTTAGGAAGCATTTCTTCTTCTTTATCCCACTCAGGCTGTAGCAATAATTCACATTGGTCACTTACTTTTGCAGCATATTCTTCAGCCCAGTCAAAATCGGAATTATTGTAGATAATAACTTTGAGCTCATTTGCTTGAGGTATTATTTCAGGAAGTGCTTTTTTAAATTTTTTAGGTGAAAGCGTAACCCAGTCAAGCTCACCTGAAAGTGGATAAGCACCTGATGTTTCTATATGAATAGTAAAACCTTGTTTTTTTAAAACTGAAGTTAAATTGGTTAGATCATGCATGAGTGGTTCACCACCAGTAATTACTACCATCTTCGAGGCTGATTTACTTGCCTCTAATGCAATATCATTTATAGACTTTTTAGGATGACTTTCTGCATTCCACGATTCTTTTACATCACACCAAAAACAACCTACATCGCAACCTGCCAAACGAATAAAATAAGCTGCATGCCCTGAATAAACCCCCTCTCCTTGGATGGTATAAAAAGCCTCCATAACAGGCAATGTCTCTTGCATTGTCAATAAACTGCTTTCCTTCATCTTCAAACTAGTCTTCAATACCTTGTCTCTTTTTTGAAGAGATTAAAGTATTTTTCAATAGTGAAACAATAGTCATAGGACCCACACCACCCGGTACTGGCGTAATGTAGCTACATTTCTCAGCAACCTCTTCAAACAATACATCTCCCTTTACAGCATATCCTCTTTTTTTTGAAGCATCAGGCACACGAGTAGTACCTACATCTATTACCACGGCGCCTTCTTTTACCATATCTGCAGTAATAAAACCTGGTCTACCTAATGCGGCAATCAGAATATCAGCTCGTAAGGTCTCCGCTTTTAAATCTTTGGTCCTGCTATGAGCAATGGTCACTGTGCAATTACCAGGGTTATCTTTTCTTGACATTAACAAAGCCATTGGTGTGCCTACAATATGGCTTCTACCGACTATCACACAGTGCTTACCTGAAGTATCTATGTTGTAATGTTTTAAAAGTTGGATGATGCCAAAAGGAGTAGCCGGTAAAAAAGTAGGAAGGTTTAATACCATTTTACCAATATTTGCTGGATGAAATCCATCAACATCTTTCTCTGGCTTTATGGCTTCTGTTACTTTTTTTTCAGAAATATGGGCAGGCAAAGGAAGTTGAACGATAAAGCCGTCTATACCTGCTTCTTCATTTAATTCATTTACCGTATTCAGTAGTTTCTCTTCTGCTATATCTTCATCGTATCTTATAATACTAGATTTAAAACCTGCCAATTCACAAGCTTTCATTTTGCCGTTCACATAAGTTTGACTAGCACCATCATTTCCTACCAATACAGCAACTAAATGAGGAGCTCTTCCTCCTTTCGCTAAAAGTACTTTAACATCTTCAGCTATTTGTTCCCGAATGTTGGCAGCTGTTCTTTTACCATCAATCAATTGCATAAAACCTAAATTTGTATGTTGTAAAGGTAGGAGATTGAAAGCTAAGATGTATATTTAACCTACTGAAATTATTTCGGGCAAATAGGGAAAAAAGAGCATAAACCCTTATCGGATTGTATTATTTCTAATCAAGGTAAAAAAATCTTTTTATCCAGTATGACAATTCGTTAATTACTTAATACTACTACAGCTCATTAGTTTATCTCATAATATAAAGCTGTAATTCTACTATAATAAAAGGCCTGGTGTATAATGCTTTCAGAGTCGGTTCCTACGAGTAGCCACATATTCCCTGCAGCATCGGAAGAAGCTCGGATTTCATCAGGACCAGCAGCTACCAACAGTGGCGTTTCAGTTGAAGGACTAGGCATTTTTATAGTCCCCAAAAAAATCAGATCTGCTCCCGGGCTTGCATCATTGCCTTTATTAATGTTTAAGACAACGCTCTCAAAACCTAGCACAGTAGTATCGTTAAGATTCTCTAAAACTGGCTCTTCTTCAAAAACTCCTGCTTTCAAATGTACCTCCGGAGCTGAATCATAAGTAGTACCAAAATCATCTAGATTTTCTGCTGCAACCTCAACTTCGACTACCACATCGAATACGGTAGAAGGCGTTAAACCTGTTATAGCAATTTTAATGAATGAAAAGAGATCACCAACAGGATCAATCCCTTTAAGTCTCAACAAACTATCCGGGTTGTTAACCGTGCTTGGCAAATTTGAAAAATCAGCTTCTAGCATGAGTGTATCCTCAGCTGATAATGGATATTCAGCAAAACCCTCTTGCCAATCTCCTTTACCACTACTCGCAAAATCATATGAAAATATAAAATCGGGGTTATTCTCATTATTCGGTAATGTATCACTATTGTCTAAACAACTTGTCAACAAAAACTGAATGAAAAATAAACTAATTAGATAATTGAACCATTTCATCTTGTATTAAAAAATATTAGTGCAACAATACTACAACAGATAATACTATCTGCTTTAACTGACCTTAAATAAAGTATTATTCTGCTGCACTTAAAAATTCATCCTTGCTAACTAAAAAATTACGTAACATAGCTCTGTTCATTTGAACTACTTCTCCGGTTTTTTCAGAAATACCATAAACAGTACTATCATTAGGATAAATTGTTAAGCGATTGTTTCTACTTTCATAAAGGTCATTTAGGATCATTACGCAAAAAGGAGATGAATCGCTCAGGTTTCTTTTTAAATCTTCTTGAGCTGATGGGAAACGCTCAACTTCAAAACCCTGATATTGTTGAATGTAGGAATAAAGTTTTGCCGAATCGAGTTTAGATATACCTTCAACTTTATAGAATGCGGAATCAAAGCTAATATTAAGATTACTCGAAGGATTATTATTATAATTTATGGCTAAGTTTTGCAATGTACGCCAAGTCGTGAACATTATTCTTTTATCACGCCAATCATTCTCAGCTATGTTAAAAAGACTGTAAATATTCACAAAATAACCAGGAATATAGATAATGTAAGGTAAGCTAGTTGTAGCATCTCTTGCAAAGGTTTCATCTTTTTCACCAGCAAGTTGATACTGTTTTAACAATGTACCATCTTTATAGATTTTTACATTAAATGCCGTACTATTTAAAAGACTCTTTACTTCATTGAGATTGGCTTCTGGTACCGGTCTTTTTATTTCTACTCTGCCTAAAACGGCAAAAAGTGAAGCCATTCTATCTGGTTGTACATCAAATTTATCATTTACGCGCCATTTATCAACTCCTACTTTTTCCAAAACATTATTTCCAATTTCTATACGATTAATTCCGATAGTATCTGCTAGGGTAAAGTTTTCCTTATTAATAGAAAGCGTAGTAGTTTTTTCAGTACTTCTCAATGAAAAAAGCACAGCTGACAACAGTACAATATTTATAGCGATCAATAGCTTTATCTTGTCCATTGTAGTGGTAAAAAAATCAGTTTAAAAAAGCTCCAAAAACACAATTAGTTAGACACACAAACAAAACATAAAGTTGATAAAATAAGTCA
>JBCDJE010000515.1:0-3816 GCA_038748185.1 Bacteroidota bacterium | reverse complement strand
ATTACTATCTAGAATCAAATATTTAATATAAAGAAGAAGGTTTATTTATTTTTTATTTTTCCGTATTGCTTCATGAGTTCTATTACTTTCTCTTTGGGAAGTGCTTCAATCTGATGGTCTTGATAGCCTTTTATGCTTTGGGCAGCAAATAATGAGTTAATAATAGCTTCTTCAGTAGCTTCAATAACAGCTAGAAATAAAGGTGACATAGCACTATTTGAAAGTGTTTTATTTTCTAATATAGGAGAGGAATTTTCATAAGGAATGCGATTTTCTTTAGCTGTACTGAATGCTATTACATAATCTCCACTTCCGTTAGAAGCGATCCCTCCGGTTTTAGCCAAACCAAAAGTTGCTCTTTTGGCAAGCCGCTCCAAATTTCTTTCATGAAGTGGGGCATCTGTGGCTACTACAATCATGCAAGAACCATCAGCATCATCTTTAAGCTTTCCTTTTAAATAATATTGATCTAGTTCTTCACCAATAGGTACACCATCAATTTGCAGCACACCTCCAAAATTAGTTTGAACTAACACACCAACTGTATAGCCTCCAGTATCTTGAGGTATTTTTCTTGAAGCCGTACCAATTCCTCCCTTGAACCCAAAACAAACTGTACCAGTTCCAGCCCCCACATTTCCTTGTTCAACTTTTCCCGTTTTGGCATTTTTAATGGCATCTAACACATCTTTTTCTTTTACATGCCTTCCTCTTATATCGTTAAGGTAGCCATCGTTGGTCTCACCTACTAATGCATTGACTGATCTTACTGTTTCATTACCCTCTTGGGATAAAGTGTGGGTTAATACAGCATTTACAGCATTGGCGACACTGAGCGTATTCGTCAAAACAATTGGCGTTTCCAGGTTTCCCAATTCTATTACTTGAGTTGAGCCAGCCAGCTTCCCAAAGCCATTGCCTACATATATTGCAGCAGGTAATTTTTCTTGAAATACATTTCCTGAATGTGGTATAATTGCTGTTACTCCTGTCCTGATACTATCTGCTGCTATTAGGGTTGTGTGACCTACGTTCACATCAGGCACATCTGTAATAGCATTATACTTCCCAGTAGGAAGTATACCGATTACTATGCCTTTTTCTCTAGTTTGGGCTTTTATATTGGCGAAATGAAAAGTGATTAATAGAAAAAATAGGAATAATTTCATCTGTTTAGAATTGTTTTTAGGAGTCAGATAGAACTTACCATTACCAAATAATCATTTTTGCGTGTGAGTTAATAATTATTTGTTCATGGACGTTTCACCTGTTTAAAGCTTTTTGTTTTCTTAATATTCAAAAAATTTGAAAACATTCAGGAACTCTCATAAATTTTGATCATTCCCTTTTGTGAATTTGAAGTGATGAAAATTTATCTTCATTTCATGGTGTTATTTCTTATTCTAAAAAGTACTTATATCAGCCACCAAAGTGTAGTAAAGCAAACCATAAATCCGAAAAATAGGCTGCTAAAAACCTGTAATGGTGTATTTATATGCATAGAAAGTCGTGCTGTCATTACTAAGCCTGCAAATAACAAACACACTAAAATAGGGTATATTAATAGGTTTAATTCATAATAGATGCCTTTAATGCAAAAGAGTATGCCCAATACACCACCAAGTGCAGCACTATGAATACTTACATTAAAAATAGTAGAGACAATAGTAATGAGTGCTGTGATAAGTGCAATAGAAATGATCATAGAACTTGGTATGGTGGCTATGCCAATTTTATCTACAAAGAAATAAGTAATCATGGTATAAAACACAGACACAGTTACATAAGGAAGAGGTTTTTGTGATTGGGTTTCTAGTTGTAAATTATTGAAAAGTGAGGCTGTGTGTAACAGCAGGATACTACCTAATGGAAATAGAAATGTGCTTACAAATATCAACCCTAGTATTCGAAGTCTGCCTTCTTCGGAAAAAGGTACTATTGTTTCTGCAAAATAAAATACAACAAAAAATACCAAGGTAGGCATTAAAAGTGGGTGTAATATAAAAGATACAGCTCTTGCCAATTTATAATTCAACGCCTGTTCGAATTTTTGTAAAAGCTGTAAATTTAAATGGCAGACATAAGAAAAGCAGGCAATTCATAAAAAAGCCTGCTTTTTTTATCATAATTAATACAATAGAAGGTCTGCTCTTTTTATCAGATCATAATTCTTTCCTAAGCCTTGCAACCGGAATATTGAGTTGCTCCCTGTACTTGGCAACTGTTCTCCTAGCTATATGATAGCCCTTTTCCTTCAACATACTTTCCAACCTATCATCTGAAAGGGGTTTGCGCTTATCCTCATTATCAATAATAGACTTAAGGTGATATTTTACCTCTTTGCTACTAACATCCTCTCCACTTTCGGTAGTGATACTTTCAGAAAAGAAAAACTTTAGTGGGAAAAGCCCAAAATCGGTTTGAATAGATTTACTATTAGCTACTCTGGAAACTGTTGAAATATCCATATTTATTTCCTGAGCGATATCTTTTAGTATCATAGGTTTCAATTTGCTCTCATCGCCCGACATAAAGAAGTCATATTGATAGCTTACAATAGCGCGCATTGTTTTTAAGAGCGTTTCTTGTCGCTGCTTAATAGCATCTATAAACCACTTGGCAGCATCCAACTTCTGTTTTACAAAACTTACCGTTTGTCTTATTTTTTTATCTTTTTTCTTAGCCTTACTGTATGTGTCTAGCATATCGGCATAAGAGCGACTTATCTTTAACTCAGGTGCATTTTTAGAATTAAGTGTTACACTTAACTTTCCATTGAGCTCTTTAAGAATAAAGTCAGGCGTTAAATACTGTGACTTTTCGAAAGAGCTCGTGTACCCACCCGGCTTAGGATTTAGTCTAACAATAAGGTTTACAGCTCCTCTTAGTTGCTCTTCACTGAGATTCAGCTTCTTCTGAATTTTGATATAATGCTTCTTTTTGAACTCTTCAAAGCAAAGCATGATAATCTTCATAGCAGCGATGATTTTGGGGTCTTTTTTATCTTTGCGTTGCAGTTGCAAATAAAGACATTCCTGTAAGTCGCGGCAACCAATACCCGGTGGATCAAACAGCTGGATTTTTTTTAAAACAGTCTCAACTTCATCTTCAGATGTTTCTATATTCATAGCAAATGCCAAATCATTTACTACAGCTTCTAAATCCCTTCTAATGTAGCCGTCATTGTCAATACTACCAATTAACTGTTTCCCTATAGCTTCTTCTTTTTCACCTAAGTCAAGATAACCTAACTGAGCGAGTAAATTTTCGGTAAGAGAAGTTAAAGTTGGTATAGGCATTTCCCGATCTTCTTCATCAGTGGGACCATCACCCTGCATTTTATGCCCATTAATATCGTCAGAGTTTAGGTAATCATCGATATTTACTTCTTCTACAGGATCTACGTCCATGATCTCTTCCCCTTCTTCAAAATCATCGTACTCATCTGCAGCACTTTCTTCTTCACTATTTAAAGGTGTCTCTTCTTCTTCATCACGTCCTTCTTCTAAAACGGGATTATTTTCCAGTTCTTCTTCAATCCGAGCTGCAAGCTCCATAGTTGGCACCTGTAACAGTTTTATAAACTGTATTTGTTGCGGTGATAACTTTTGAGAAAGACTTTGTGTAAGGTTTAGTTTTTGCATAAACCAATTTTTTTTAAGCAGTTTTGCTTTTTAAGAAAATTTGAACAATTGCGTTAATTATAACCTGTCAGTTTTCACGTGCTAAGTGAAGTAGACTTAGTGATTGAATTGTGTGCTTTTAATAATTTTCTCTTCCTAAACGTGTTTTTGAATATCCAATTTTAATAATTTT
>JBCDJE010000514.1:0-3821 GCA_038748185.1 Bacteroidota bacterium | reverse complement strand
TACAATGTATTACATTTACATACACTGTAATGTAATGTAAAATAACATAAGATATAGTAGTACATGGCAAGACAAATTACTTTTACAAATCAAAAAGGAGGTGTTGGTAAAACAACCAGCGTTTTAAATGTGGGCGCTTCACTGGCTAGTAAAGGACACCGCGTATTATTGGTTGACCTTGATCCGCAAGGGAATCTCACTCAATCATTTATCACTGAAATACCTCAGGATACCATTTTTACAATACTAATGAAAGAGTGCAAAATGGAAGATGTGTTGTTGAAAGTAAAAAACAATCTACTGCTTGTTCCTTGCAATGCTAAATTTGCCAACTTTGAAAGACAATTTGCCGCTGATGCAGATAGCCAGTACATTCTTACTGACTTTTTGGATGATATTGAAAAATTGTTTCCAGAACAGCTAGATTTTATTATTTTCGACACACCACCTGCTTTGGGCCTGATAACACTTAATGCCTTAGTTGCTTGTAAAGAAGTATTTGTGCCTATGAACTCTCAAGAGTTTTCACTATCGGGTTTAGAGGCTGTTTCGGATGTGGTGAGTCGTGTAAAAAAACGTGCTAACCCTGCACTCAATCTAAAAGGAATTTTCTTTTCTCAGCACAACCCAAGGAAATATATTAGTCGAAACATGGCTGAAACCTTAGATGTTAACTATCCAGGTTTGTTACTAAATACGTTCATCAGAAAAAATGTAGCCTTGGAAGAGTCACCTAGTTTGCGTCAGGATGTTTTCCAATATGCTCCTGAAAGCAATGGTGCAAAAGACTACGAAAATCTTACTAACGAGATATTAAAACTTTAAAGAATATGGCAAAGAGAAAAGATATCAATATTTTTGACAAGGGTCGGAAAGTAGCCAATAGCGGTCGTGTTTCCGATATGGACTATCTTGATGCTTTTGAGGAGAATCTGCCAGGTAGAGATATTAAAAAGGTTGAAAGCAAACCAGATGTTGCAAGAAGTAGTAGCAATGTAAAAAAGAACAAGGAATGGGTTCGTCATACTTTTATTATCAAACCCGAAAACCTAGAAGACCTAAAAGATATAGTCCATACAGTGAAAAGCACTGGAGAATACCAATACAGCCAAAAGCAAGCTTTAGATGATGCTATTAAATTATTAAAAATGAAAATAGAAAAGACAGTAGGGGAGATCAAAAAATTTAAGGGTTAATATCAGGTCAAGCGCATATTTTGATAACGAATTATTGTAGAAAGCAACTTTTCAGACATTTAAGCATCTTTCCTCTATGAATAAGTTTAGGATTCAAGAATTAAGAGCACAATTTGAAGCAGCAGTACTAGATATAGAAGGTACAGAATGTTGGTCTGCCAGAAACTTGCAAATTCTTTTAGGCTATAAAAAATGGCAAAAATTTGAAAAAGCTATTGCTAGGGCAATTACCGCTTGTAAAAGTGCCGGTTTAACAGTGGAAGATCATTTTACCGGAGTGGGTAAGATGATCACAACAGGAAAAGGAGCGCAACGAGAAATCAAAGATTTTCTACTAACGCGTTATGCTTGCTACCTTATTGCACAAAATGGAGATCCACGTAAAGAGGAGATTGCTTTTGCACAAAGTTATTTCGCTTTACAAACCAGAAAACAAGAGTTACTTGAAGAAAGAATTAAGTTATCGGAGCGTATAAAAGCCAGGAAGGAGTTAGAAGAGAGTAAAGAGTTGTTTAGGGCAACTGTTTATGAAAAAGGGCTTAAAGAGGCTAATTTTAAAAATATATTGCGAGCAGGAGATTACCAACTCTTTAAAATGACAGCAAAGGAATTAAAGGAAAAACTAAATATCCCTGAGGATAGAGAAACAGAAGATTTTTTACCAAAAATATCATTGAATGCCAAGGCATTTGCTATATCAATCACAGAAGTGAATACAAAGGAAAAACAGTTAGAAGACGAAGCAAGTATTAAAGAAGAGCATGAGACAGTAAATGCCAGCATAAGAGAGACTTTAAAAAGTAATAACATCAAACCAGAAGAATTACCGACAGAAGAAGACTTAAGTAAAGCACAGGAACGGCTAAGTAGGGGAGAGGATTGAGAAGTGCTACACATTTTTACTACCTAGTAGACGTGCCACTTTTGTAAACAGAGAAGCTTAATAACAAGTCAAAAAGAACTAAAAAGTGGCACGTCTGAGTTTTTCATATATAGTGTGTCAGTATTATAAGATTTCGTAACAGATAAAATTGAGTCTTTAAATAGTTGAATAAAAATAACCGTACTTAAAGCTTAATGAAGTTATTGAATATCTTCAAATACAAGATTTCTTGCTAGAAATGGTAATAACCTATTATAAAATCTACCATTTTCCTTCCAGTTCTCATCCCAAGGTTTACCCGTATATTCCTCTCCTTCATGGGTAATACCTAAGTCGGCCAATTTCTTACTAAATCGCCTATTCGATATCACATGCGCTTGAGTAGGATCGAAGCGCCCCCAATCAAAAGCAATAGCGCGGAGGTTCCTAAGATTTTCTGCAAATTCATCGAGGGTTTCATCGAGATGAAATTCAGCTTGTTCTCTTCGAACATTTATTGGATTAAGCTCCAATGTTTCCTCCTCAATATCCATAAGAAAATCACAATAGAATGGAGGGCGATTAGGGTTTGGTAAAAAAGCTTGGCAAATAGCTAAAAAGATTTGTGTGCGTATTTGGCCTTCGAGCTCATCGAAAGATTTTGCTTGATGAATTTTGCGCCAATCGATTGAAATACTATTAATGGGTAGATAACCTGTACCAGTTGCTACTGGGTGTAGGGCATACACCAAACTAAATACGTCAGGATATACCATAGCGAGTTTTAGTGCACCACGCCCTCCCATGAAATCTCCAGCTATTGCACGACTATTCTTATTTTGCAATGTGCGAAAATGGTTGTCTATAAAAGGTACAAGCTCTTCAATAGTGAAATCGAGCCAACGACCACTTGTTGATGAATTTTCATAGAGACTGCCCACTGTGGGAGAGCTATAATCAGCAATTACAAAAATAAACTCAGGTACTACTTCATTTGAAATCCCTTTTTCAATTAATTCAATTAGGTTATTTTCTAGCGCTTTTTCTGGAGTTTCAAAAATGCTGTGCAAATAGTAAACAACAGGATAAGCTTTTTCAGAGTTGTTGTAATTTGGTGGTAAATAGACTTTTATATTTCTTTGAGGATTTAAGTCTATGCGATTGTCTTTCAAAATGGTAGACGTAAGCTGTTTTTCAACAACAGTACCGTGTTTTGCTATTTGGGTAAATGCATAGGTGCTACTAAAAATGCTACATATTACAAATAGACGAATAAGTTTTGCTTGCATCATGAGAATAGTTTATTTAAGATTCTAGTTAAATATTTTGATTTCTGTTCAAAGTAGAATAGTATGAGTATTTTCGCATTACAAAATGAATTTTTGCTGCTGCTAAGCCAAGAGGTATGAAATAACAAGATTTTGGCTAGGTAAAAAAATATACATGACCACCAACACTAATTAATTGATAAACTACAGAGGTAGATATATCATAATAACTTATTCTATGTAATCAACTATTAATTACACTTCGTCAAGGCTATGCATACGTTTATCAATAAAATGTAGCAATACCTCTATAAAAAGATAGGAACTAGCTTTAATTACGTATTTTTATTTTAATATAAACAGAAAAGCAATCACAAAATAGCAGAAATTGTTTGATGCCCACATGGTTTACTAAATATAAAATTCATCACCTCTTTTTTTGGTTTGGCTATCATTTTATATGGTGGTCTATAAAAATTGGTAGCCCACTGGAAG
>JBCDJE010000513.1:0-3822 GCA_038748185.1 Bacteroidota bacterium | reverse complement strand
TTTAATAAATACTCTTTTCAACCCTTCTCCAGGGTTCAAATCCCATTCTTTTGCACTAGAATAAGGCTCCCAAATAGCTCCTTCAAATTTAGGATCATTTGAAATCTTCATGAATTGAGCTTCTCTAGCTTTGATACCAAGTGTTACCCTAGTTTCAGTAGTAGATGTTTTACCTCCATTTATTTTTATGTATTGTGGAATAGGAGGTTGAGTGTCTAATCTGATCGTAGCACTTGCTACACCAGACTCATTTCTAGCCTCGTCCCTAAATTTAACATAAACTACTTTTGTGCCATCGCCACCAAGTAATGTCCAGTTCAACTTTTCTTTATAAGGCGCCCATTTGGCAGTTCTAAAGTGGCTGCTATTACTTACCATCATCTCACTAGCTCCTTCAGCCTTTAATTCTAACTCTACATTATTTGTTTTATCATTGGTATACTCTAAATCTCCACCATTAATGATAATTTCTTCACCAACAGGTTCTTGTCTATCAAGCTTAATACTTGCTACAACAGGTGAGGTTTCATTATCAGCTTTATCTCTAAATTTTGCAAAAACTTTTTTATCACCTTCTTCAGATGTATCAAGTGGCCAGTTTTGGTAGATTCCTTGGTATGGTATCCATTCAGCATTCTCAAAGTTTTGGTTATTGCTTATCATCATCTGTGAAGCTTCAACAGCGTATAAATCAAGTGTAACAAAGCCACTTACATGAGTACAGTATTCTGCTCCTCTATTAATAGTAATACGTCCTTGTTTAGGTGCTTGCCTATCAACGCCTATTCTGGCAAAAGCTGTTCTTGAAACATTACCAATTGCATCCTTAAATTGCACATATACTGTTTTCAATCCGTCTGGTCCTATCAAAAGCCATTCTGCTGCTTCTTTATATTCAACCCAAGGAGCTAAAGAACCATCAGGTTCTTTAAAATCAAACCTATTGCTTAGTCTCATTAGAGCGGCGTCCTCTGCAAAAAGCTTAAGTTTTACCTTCTTGTTATTATTGTTGGTTATTTTATCTCCTCCGTTTATTTCCACAGTTCCTTCTTTTGGTGGAGCACGATCTAATAAGATTGAATCACCATAAGCTTGAGATATATTCCCAGCAACATCTTTAAACCTCACAAATACCTGCTTGGCTCCATCACTTCCTGCCAATACCCAACTGAAATTTAAGTTTGAATATGCTTGCCATCTGGAATTTTTAAAATCATCTGAGTTACCAACTTGCATTAATTCAGCATCTTTTGCCTTTACTTTTATCAAAACAACTTTATCCGGATGATTGGTAGTTTCTAAACCTTTATCTATTGTAAGACTACCTGAACTTGGCGGTTGTCTGTCTAGTATTATTTCGTCGCTTGAAACCTCAGACTCATTTCCTGCTTTATCTTTAAATTTCACTAAAACTGTTTTGATACCATCCCTATCACTTAGCTGCCAATTAATATCAGTATTATAACTTTCCCAGGAAGCATTCGCAAAATTAGGATCATTGCTAATCATCATGAAATTAGCACCTCTTGCAAATAATTGAAGTTTTACATTTCTATCTGTATCTGTACAGAATTCAGTATTATTATCGATGATAACTCTACAGTCTACAGGAGCTTGTGTATCAACACTTGCTTTATCAAATGCAACTTCTGATATATTTCCTGCTCTATCTCTAAACTTTACAAAGACGGTTCTTTCTCCATCATTACTCCCTCCAAGTTCCCAGTTCTCGATCTTCGATTTATATTTTTCCCACTTAGCACCATAGAATGAACTGATATTGCTAACCATCATGTAATCTGCACTATCTGCGTTTATTTGTAGATTTACTACTTTAGCATCGTTACTAATAATTGAATGCCCAGCAAGACTATCAAAAGATGAATGTTCAGAGGCAATTCTTACAAATGGATTTTTAGGAGGTGTTTTATCTAAAATGATATCATCTGAATAGACTTTAGATACATTTAAAGCTTCATCTCTAAACTTCACAAAAACTTGTTTAATCCCATCAATATCTTCAACTAACCAACTGGGTACTGCCGAAGAATAACCTACCCACTTCCCATTTTTAAATGTACTATCATTATCAATAATCATCTCTTTGGCATCAGTTGCTAAGATTTTTAGATGTACGTCATTGAACTTTCTAGTATATTTGCTACCATTATTGATCAAAATTAATCCATTTGCAGGTGGCTTTGTGTCTACAAGTATATTATCTGTTACAATAGCAGATTGGTTGCCCACATTATCTCTAAATTTCACGAAAATATCTTTTTTACCATCACCAGGTGATATTTCCCATTCAACTTCTTTTTGATAAGGCATCCATCCTTCCCCGCCTCTTAATATCATTTCTGAAGCTCCTTCTGCATTTAATTTGAGCTTCACCTTTTTCTTATTAGTATATTTTTCTCCATTTTCAATTACAACTTTACAATTTATAGGAGCTGAAATATCGAAGAGTATATCATCAGATGCAGTTTCGGACACATTGCCTGCCTTATCAACAAATTTAACAAATACTGTTTTTTTCCCCTCTAACGCAGTAATTTTCCATGCTTTTATTTCTGGTCGGTAGGGAATCCATGGTGCACTTAAAAAATCAGTCCTGTTGCTTACTTGCATTTTAATAGCATCTATTGCCCCAATTTCAAGTGAAACAATCTTCGATTTATTGTTTGTATAATCTTTTCCTGAATTGATAAGAACACTAGGCTCTTGCGGCGGTGTACGATCTAATTCAATTGTAGCTGTAACTGTCTCAGAGATATTGCCGTCAGTATCTCTAAATTTTGCATATATAGTTTTGACACCATCATCACCGGTAAGTCGCCAATACGGCTTTCTCGATTCAAATTTTTCCCATCTAGCACCTGTATAACTACCATTATTGCTCAACATCATTTCTGATGCTCCTCTAGCTTCAATTTTTAGCGCTACCTTTTTCTCAGCGTTATTGGTAACTGTTTTACCACCGTCAATTGTAATGATACCTGTTAGTCCGGTAGTTTGGGAATAAAGTTGCAATGTGAAGGCTGTAAAAAGCAGTATAAAAAAACTTTTGATCTTTACCATTGCCTATTAATTGTGTTTTTTAAATTTTTATAGTTGTTATTGTAAGTTGATAATTAAGTAGGATTGTAATGGTTTGTTAATGTTATAGAACATATTTATTTGTGCTGAATTGTATTTTTTGTAATATTCTAACATCTGATATGGATTTATATTATTTAGGTTTATTAGCAATTACCATCTTAATAAATTATAAGAATTCTATTACCAGATGACTTTCAAACACAAAAGCCTTGCATTTTTATACATTGAACTACATTTTGCAGTGTTCAACTATTTTTTCATATCTATAAGGAAATATGATGATAGGTAACTCCTAAATGCTAAGGATGTATGATATTTGAGGTAATTATGTATTTAAATACCGTGAATTCATTTTTAACTATATGTAACTGGCATTTTAATCCATTAAAGTGCAGTCTAACTAAAAAAAAGTGATTTTTTAGAATGTAAGTTTAAATGAAGTTCTTTCATTAGGTATAGAATTTACTGTTAGTGAGCCTTTATGTAATTGCATTATCTGTCTTGATAGACTTAAACCAAGTCCAGAACCCTCTTTTTTTGTTGTATAAAATGGAATAAAAATTTGATCAATAGCCTCAGGGATTATTCCGGGACCATTATCAGCAATAATTATCACTACTTTTTGATTTTCATCAATCTTACTACTAATTTCTACTTTAGGATTTGATAGGCCTCGAACTGCCTGAGAAGCATTTTTTATCAAGTTTATCAGTACCATTT
>JBCDJE010000512.1:0-3830 GCA_038748185.1 Bacteroidota bacterium | reverse complement strand
CTATCACTTCCTTTAGTGTTTTAGCCTTTTTCTCCCCAAATACCATTGGTATAATCAATTTTGCTTCATTAATCAATGGAGCTGTTAAAGTTATTCTTTCTGTTTCTTGCTGCTTATTATAAGAAGTAGCCACAAGTTTATCTTTTTCATATACTACTGGTGTTCCGGGAAAAAGGGATGCAGTATGTCCGTCATCTCCTACACCCAATAAAATCATATCGAAAGATGGGGAAGTTTTAAAAAGACTTTTAATAGCTTTTTCGTAAGATAAAGCTGCTGTTGCAACATCTTTGGCATTCGTATCCATTTCATGAATCTGCCGTGAAGGAATATCCAAATTATTTAAAAGTGTTTCGTATGCCATACGCGTATTGCTTATCTCACTTTCATAAGGTACAAAGCGCTCATCTCCCCAAAAAATATGCACCTTTTCCCAGTCAATGCTTTTATTAAAAGGAGCTTGTGAAAGCAGTTTATGTAACTTTAAAGGCGAGCTTCCACCTGTTAATACTAAATTGAATTGACCATTGTTGGCTATTGCAGCTTTCGATTCGCTTTCAATCAACGATGCAGCAAAAGTGGCCGCTTTATCGGTATCGTTAAAGATATTAAATGTATGGTTTTCCACCTTAGGTTTGCTTTTAGTAAAAAATATATGATTGATCTATAAATCAGTCCATTCTAATGTATTGAGCATGTGTACCATATCTACTTTTACATATTCAATAATAGGCTTTAGTGAATCGTTTTTAGTTGCTGTGGGAAAGTATAGAGCAGCCCTGAAAAAGTTTTCCACCGAATCAGTTGCATAAAACTGAAATTGGCTTGGTACATCACCTTCTAACTCAAACAATACTGCAGTAATCCCTTTTGGTGTCACTGTTATATAATCATCAATAGAGGTGGCTTTTACATGGTGTTTAGTTGTAAGCTTGTGTGAATCGTTAGATAACTCAACAAGTGAATCAAGGTTATTATTAACTTTTTTATACGAGATAGTCAGCTTAGCATCAAACTCAGGATATAGTATTTCTATCCAATAAGGCTCTGTCATAAAAGATTCATCAGGAAGTACCTTAGCATATTTTGAATGCTGAAAGGTGTAGGGCATGGGAGTATCTAAAACTACATAATTATGTGGTGGTAGCTCAATTCTATGAAAGCCCTTTGGTTTTGGTAAATACGCCTCCTCGCCACTACATGCCAGCAGTAGCATTAAAATAATACAACTTAGCAGCAAGCTACTTTTTAGTTTATGGATAAGCATAATGAAAAAATCATTTTTTAGTCTAAAGGTGAAAGAATCAGGTTTGTGTACTACTTGTGTTATTTTCCTTCATTAAAACACGGATACTTTTAATCCTCTTATTATCAACGGAAACAATTGTAAATCTAAAATGCCTAAAATCGTAAGTCTCCCCAGCATTAGGAATTCTAGAGAATAACTCTAACAACAACCCTCCTAGTGATTCACTTTCACCTTTAGCTTCTTCAAAAATTATAGGATCGCTTTTTATTACTTTACAGAAATCGTTTAATGAGGTTTTCCCTTCAAAAGTAAAAAGATTTTTTTCTAGTCTTTTGTACTCAATTCCTTCATCATTATCAAATTCATCATTTATCTCACCCACAATTTCTTCAATAATATCTTCCATAGTAATGAGCCCGGAGGTTCCACCATATTCATCTACTACTATTGCCATATGCACTCTTTTTTGCTGGAAATCTCTTAGTAATTCGTCTATTTTTTTGGTTTCAGGCACAAAGAATATATTTCTTTTAATGAGTTTTTGCCACTCGAAGCTTTCGTCTCGATCAATAAAAGGTAGTAGTTCTTTTACATAAAGAATACCCTCTATTTTATCGATTGTTTCGTAGTAAATAGGAATCCGCGAATAAGCCCACTTATTTACTTTATCCATTAATTGATGAAAATCATCCTCTAAATCAAATGCGGTAATATCAATCCGTGAGCGCATAATTTGCTTTACGGTTTTTGTACCGAAGCTTACAATACCTTTTAATAATTCTTTGTCTTCACTTTTGGTAGCTGTCATATCTACCACTTGTTTCAATTCATGCATTGAAACTTCGTACCCTGTATGTTGAAATCGTTTTTCTAATCGGTCACTTATGCCCATCAATAACCAAGAGAAAGGCTTTAAAATACTTGCGGCAATATAAAGCATACCAGAAGTAAACTTTGCAAAAGCTAAGTTCATCTTAGTAGCATAAATTTTAGGTACAATTTCTCCAAAGAAAACAATAGCAGCTGTAATGATAATTGTAAGAGCAATAACAGCATTATCGTCTTCTTTACCATATATTTCCCAAGTAGCAAAAGTAGAAAGGGTTACCAAAGCAACATTTACTAGGTTATTGAGAATAAGAATAGTTGCTAACAGCATTTTAGGTTTAGACAAAAGCTTTACTATGTTGATAGCATTAGACTTATTGCTGTCTTTACAGCTCTCAAGTTGCTTGGGAGATAGAGAAAAAAAGGCTACCTCTGAACCGGAAATCAGTGCAGAAAGTAGCAGTAGAACAATGGAAGCAACAAAAATGGGATAAACGATTACCGGAAGTGAATAGATTGCTCCTAAGATGTGAAAGTAAGGATCAGCTTCTGATAAACTACTAAGACTACTGTCTTCCAAAATAAAAAGTTACTGTGAGACACATTAAAATGGTAAATCGTCGGCTTCACCACCAGGCGCTTCTTGCATTTGTGAAGAAGGCTCTTCTACTTTTGGTGCACCTTGGCTACTACCAGTAGCTTGCCCTTTTGAAAGCATTGTCATATTGAGGCATCTTATTTTAGTGGTTCTTCTCGGGTTACCTTCTTTATCTTCCCACTTATCTGTTTTTATTTTGCCTTCAACATAAATAGAATCTCCTTTTTTAAGATACTGGTCTGCCACTTTTGCTAAACCATCCCACATTTCTACATCATGCCATTCTGTATTATCAACCCGGTTACCTGACTTATCTTTATAGCTTTCAGTTGTTGCTAAACTTACTTTAGCTACCACTGACCCACTTTCAAGATACCTAACCTCAGGATCCTGCCCTAAATTTCCGATAAGAATAACTTTGTTAACTCCTGCCATGAATTTTCCTTTAAATGACCGCAAAATTACGGTAATAATAAAAATAACTAAAAATTATATTCCTTCAAATACCTACTTACTAAAACAGGCTTGGGCAAATCTTCTATTTCGTGAAGTGCATGTAATTTCCCTTTATAATCGACCAAAAAAGAATTAAAATCATTTAATTTGGTCGTTTTTATGAAGTAAAATCTTGAAAAAATAACTTGATGTGTAAGTATATGCTTAAATTCTTTTGAAATACTTTCTATCTGCAAATTTTTGGTATTGTTTTCATCAATTTTTTCTATCACACTTACCTCAGGCAAGGGTTCTTTACTTTCAATAAGCGGAAAATCGAATAACCCCTGCCAAATATCACCCTCAGGTCTTAACCGCATAAATAGCTTTTTTTCTTGTTCTAAGACTATGTAATAAAAATACCTTTTCTTTTGTTTTACTTTTTTTGATTTAACCGGAAGTAAGTTTTGCTTTTGGGTCAACCTAGCCACACATGTTTGGTTAAAAGGGCAAAACAAACAATTAGGGTTAGCCGGGGTGCAATGTAAAGCCCCAAACTCCATAATTGCTTGATTATAAGTATCGGGTTGTTTTTCACTGATAAGCTGTGCCGCTGTTTCGGCAAATTCCTTTTTACCAGCTAGACTATTAATATCCTTTTCAATACCAAAAACTCTTGCCAACACCCTGTAAACATTTCCATCTACAACTGCTACTTTT
>JBCDJE010000511.1:0-3834 GCA_038748185.1 Bacteroidota bacterium | reverse complement strand
TCTTGAAGTCGTGGGTCGGAGTGCGAGACACACAGAACTGGAATGGACTAATTTATAATGGTGCTTTATTTACTGGCCGTCATTGTCCATTTATCAATTACCTCTCAAAGATGTTTGTGTCTTCTTTTTCTACTTCTAAATTTATATCACTTAATTCAATTTGCATACTATCAATACGCTGCTTTAAATTGACAAATTTATCAGAGAATTTACTAATTTGACCTAGTGCCAAAGAAGCCGATTTTAAACCTGCTTCTACTGAAAACTCAGTATTTGCAAGTACCTCTATCACAGCATTCAGATTTGATTTTATCGTCTCTGCGTTAGCTAATTTCTCCAGTGCTTGTTCAAGTTCCTGCTGATTCAATTCATCAAGCTCGGCCTTTTCCAGTTCTTCAAACAAGTGTTGGTTAAAGTCGAAAGCTTTTTGCATCTCTCTGCTTTCGTCAAGTAAAGTTTGATAGGTTTTTTCTAATTTTTTGTAATGCTTGTATGCTGTTTTATAAGTGGCTAAATCCTTTTTTGTACCGGCAAAAGCATCAATTACATTGAGTTGAAAGCTAGAAGTACTCATTAAAAGCATATCATGCTGTGAATGAATATCCATCAGTTTTGCGGAAATAAGGCGCAAAGATTCTAAGTTTACAGGCGTATCATTAATAAATGCCCTGGATTTACCACTAGGCGTTATTTCTCTTCTCAAATAAGATACTTCTGCAAAATCTAGCTCAAGTTCATTAAAAGTGCTTGCTAAATCATAGGCAGTAATATCAAAAGTACCTTCAATAATGCATTTCTCCTCTTCATTATAAAGGACTTTAGTATCAGCACGGTTACCAAGCAAAAGCCCTAAAGCACCTAGCATAATAGATTTACCTGCACCTGTTTCACCTGTAATAATATTCAGTTTCGCCGAAGGTTCTAGTTCAAGATGTTGAATGAGTGCGTAATTCTTGATGAGCAAATGTTTCAGCATAGATTGATATCAAAATTATCTCTTGGAGTATATATATCGGCGATTACTTAAGTCAAGTCTCAGTCTAAAAAAACCTTCATATTACTTTACCAAGCAGTCACTTGAATATAAATCAAAAACCTTCCAAAATTAGTAGATTAAAAACAAGTAAACTAAACTTTGAAAAAAATTAGCCCTTTCATAAATCTACCATACTAAAAGCAATAAGTCTTTTAAAGATAACTTTTTGCTATATCCATTGCTTGAGTACCATAACCTCCACCAAAAAGGTAGTAATGATTTAGATAATGATATAACATATAAAGTTTGTTCCGCTCTTTCCATTCATTTGAGAGAGGGTAGACTTCTTGGTAAGCTTCCCAAAACTTTGCTGAAAAACCACCAAACATGGTGGTAAGGGCTAAATCAAGTTCCCGGTCGGCATAGGCTGAAGCAGGGTCGATTAATGCCGGACCTTTCTGGCTGTACATATAATTACCTGACCATAAATCACCATGATTAAGTGCAGGAGTTGGTTCATGTCCGATAATTTCAGGCAAACGCTCAAATAGCCTTTCGTAGATATTCAAAGCTTGAGTGTCAACTTTCCTTTTTCCCTTTATCAGATTCAATAAATGTCTCAAGCGTTGATCGCGATAAAATAGTATCCAATCTTTTTGAAAACCATTTTCTTGAAGTGTTGCTCCACAGTAGTTATTATTATTGAACCCGAAATATCCGTGAGAAAACTGATGCATTTGAGCCAATCCTCTTCCTAATTGTTCATCTTGTCCATTTCTATCTTTTGGAGCTTCTAAAAAAGCTGTTATTAATAGCGCCGGATACTGATCCATAATTTCTTTAGCAAGAAAAACTTCAGGAATGACCAATATTGTATTCGCTTTCCGCAACTCATTCAAACTTTCTGCTTCTCTCAAAAAGAGGTCGTTTGGGCAATTAGCATTCCATTTAGCAAAAAATACTCCTTGATTAGTTACTAATTTTGAAGCCGCATTGATACAACCTCCGCTTAAAGCAACCACTTCTTTTAATTCAATACGACTGCCTAATTGTTCTTGCAAGCATTGCGCTATATAGTTATGTATTTTATTGTTCATATTACTTGATCTTTACCAATGTTGCTCCATAACCAAATCTACTTTTTTGAGCATCTTTAAAATAAGCTACGTGCTGATGTCCACTCAACTTATTTTGCAAGGAAGCTTTCAACACACCTGCACCTACACCATGAATAAAGATTACTTCATCAACACCATCTACAATTGCCCGATCTAACTCTTGCTCAAAAAGACGAATTTGCTTAGTGATTATTTGTGCATTAGATAACTGTGAACCCTTAGGATCAATACTTTCAATATGTAAATCAATTTCTCTTCGCCCTCCTATTTTTAAAGTATTTACTTTTTCTTTTACTAAGTTCTCTGATAAATTGCTTCCTCCACCAAGCATCATTTCTTTTAGCTGCTCAGGATTGATTACCTTATGTGTTTCATCCATTTGAAAACAATAACCTTCTTTATTTACTAGGGGAATCTCCTTCTTATTTTTAAAAAAACTATTCGCTTTAAATTTTAAGCGTGTTATTAGAGGTGAAGGTAAACTAAATCTACCTTGCTTAAAGTATAAGATTTGGAAAATAAAAGCAGACCACCTTTCAAATTTATCGATATTTACTTCGTGAATTTTCTTTGACTCACGACTTTGTAACATCCCTGTTCGTACACCAATATAATTTCCCCCCTCTTCTTCACAGAACACAAATGAGAGTACCATATCGGTATTATTCGCCAAATGCATCTCCAATATTTTATCATTATAATGGGTGAATCCTAAAAAAATACCTTTCAGTGCATGAACCGGATTTGCAGGCTTATCTTCTTTACCAGTACTTTTATTAGTTTCTGCTTTCTCTCCAAATATTTTTTGTTCAGTAGCAGATACGACCACTAAATCAGTGCGCATGTAAGGAATTCTAAAACCATCTTCAATCTCTACTTCTACCTCTACTCCTGATAGAAACCTAATTACTACACCCTCTTCACTACTGCTAATACTTCTTACTCTATCGCCTATGTTCATCTTCTCGTAAGTTTTCTAAATAAAATAAACCCTTCTTTACTTTTTTTATGTAAAAGCAAAATTATCTATTTCAGCATTGAATCCTCATAAATAATTTACTATTCTGAATGTTTAGGAAGTGGCTTCCCACAATGTGGGCAATATTTAAATACCTCATTTTTTTGCCTCTTCGCTTTCTTTTCTTTCTGCTTGTTTATTTTATCCATAAAAGCAGAACTGAGAATACCTGCAGGTAAAGCAACTATACCGATGCCTAGTACAGCTATTAGGCCGCTTAGCAACTTCCCTAGTGCAGTTACAGGATAAATATCGCCGTAACCTACTGTAGTTAATGTAGCGACTGCCCACCAAAATGCTTGCCCTATATTACTAAAAGCCTCCGGTTGTGCTTGGTGTTCAATATTATACATTAAAGCAGAAGCTACAAGCATAAGAATTAAAGAAACAAATAAGGTTGCGCCTAAATCATTCCAGGTTTCTTTTAATACTGAAACTACGATGCCCAATGAGCGATTATATCGTTTGAGCTTTAATATCCGTAAAAGTCGCAGCAACCTTAGCAAGCGCAAAAATCTAAGATCGAGGGTAATAAAAAACGGAAGGTAAAAAGGGAGAATAGCCAACAAATCGATTAAACCAATGGGAGAAATCATAAATTTAAATGCAGAAATTAATCGAGAATTGGCAGGATATAAGTAACTGCTCGTCAAGATGCGCAAGATGTATTCTATACTGAAAATAATGACGGAAAATATTTCAAATACATAAAAAAAAGTACC
>JBCDJE010000510.1:0-3834 GCA_038748185.1 Bacteroidota bacterium | reverse complement strand
ATATTTCTTACTTCAACTTACCACAGTCTTGATTTCAAAATATCTACTCAATTACTTATCTTCCAATTTTAATCAGAGATTAATAGACAAACTGAATGTTGAAGCTTGAAAATAAGGTAGCGATTGTTACTGGTGCAATGAGGGGAATAGGTTTAGCTGTTGCAGAAAACTTTATTAAAGAAGGAGCCAAAGTTATGTTATTAGATGTGGATGAGAAAAAGCTTGAAAAGGCAGTGGCTCATTTAAATACAGAACAAGTATTATGGAAAAAGGCCGATGTTACTAAGCACGAAGAAGTAAAAGCAGCAGTAATTGCAACTGTTGAGCAGTGGAATAAGCTTGATATTGTTTGTTGCAATGCCGGAATTGGTGGCACTGCTCATGTAACGTGGGAATATCCAGAGGAAGATTTTGATAAGGTAATTAATGTAAACCTAAAAGGTGTGTGGCTTAGCATGAAACACACTATCCCTGAAATGATAAAAATCGGTGGAGGAAGTATTATCATTATTTCTTCATTAGCCGGACTAAGGGGAGCAACTAAAGCAGTAGCTTATACCGCTAGTAAGCATGCCGTTACCGGCATTATGAAAACAACAGCCTTAGAAGCCGCCCGATATAATATAAGGGTAAATTCCATTCACCCTGGTCCGGTTGAAACCGAAATGGTAAGAGGTCTGGAGTGCACAATTTGCCCTTCTAATATTGAGGAGGCAAGAAAGACATTGCTAAAAGCCATCCCATTAAGGAGATATGCCAATACTGCTGATATTGCTAAACTTGCTGTTTTCCTAGCTTCTGATGAGGCCTCTTACATAACTGGTAGTGAACATACAATAGATGGTGGCATGAACGCATAGGAGGCAAATTTCTTAAGCTAATGAAATGAACATGAATTTTCATCATTTCAAATTCTTAAAGAGCCTAATTAAAATTTATGTGAGTTCCTGAATGTCTTCAAATTTTTTGAAAACTCAGAAATCAAAAAATTTTAAACAGATGAAAACTTTTAGTGAATTTAAAGCCTATTTAGAAGAACAGTTAAAAGAAGATTTAGATGCTTTAGAAACCCGAAGGTACAAGATGCGTTACTGGCGTGGCAGGCTGGGTGGCATTTTACTGGGTATAATTACTCTAAGTTGGGCATTTGCCTACATGTATAAAGAGGTTTCGAGTATTATTATTCCCGCAGCAGTAGTTATCACTGCTCCAATCGTATATTTTGTATACAAAAAATACTTTCTAGACGAAACCATTCCTGAGAACTTTAAAGACTTAATTGTTAAGAATCTCATTTCTTTTGTAGACCCTTCACTGAGTTACTTTCCCGAACAACATGTAGCTTACGAACATTTTGAAGCTAGTAAACTCTTTATGCTTCGGCCCGATAATTATTCAGGAGATGACCTTATAAAAGGAGAAGTTGAAGGTGTTCAAGTACAGTTCTCAGAATTACATGTCTCTTTTGAGTCTAAGGAAAAGTTTCAAAAAAAACTGGTTTTTAAAAAGAAAAAGCCTGAGTGGAAAAGTATTTTTGATGGACTCTTTTTAGTGGCTGACTCGCCAGTAAGCTTTTCAGGAAGAATTTTTATCCTTGATAATAACCTTTATAAAACCTTAGGGCACTTGGGCAGCCTCGTGCAAAAGCATCATTTTTATTATGGGAAGTATGTTATGCCCAAAAATCATCATTTCAGAGATCATTTCGTAGTGTATGCCGATGATAAACTAGAAGGAGAAAGCTTATTGTCAGAGGCTTTCATGCAAAAAATACTCAGAATAAGAAAAAACAGCAAATCGAGAGTTTTCATCTCAATAATTGAAAATAAAATCTACGTAGCTGTAAACATGAAAAAGGAAATATTTAAAGTAAATATGAATCAATCTCTTAGCAGAGCTGAACATATTAAAAGCTTTTACAACGATCTTTATTATATGCTCACTGTAATTGATGATCTAAATGCTGATCAATTCTTAGAAGATGCTGCTAGCAACTCCTAGCCTCAAACAAGCCCATAAGGCTGAAACTTTTCATTTATGTATTTTGTCATCTAATAAAAATGAAGCATGAAACTATGAACCTTAACTTAATAAAAAATATACTACTTACTTCTCTCCTTCTTACAATTTGTATACAAACACAGGCTCAGTTTTTTTCGCCTGGCTTTTTTCCAGGTGGGCATTTTAACCGCTTTGGTTATAACCCCAACGGGCTTTGGGGCGTACCTTTTGTTAGTTATGAATCAGCAGGAAGATTTTTTTGGAATGAAGACTGGCACATTGGCAGAGCAGTACTGAAGGATAAAAAAATAGTAGAAGGATATAAATTGAGATACGATTTAGGAAACAACCAATTAGAAGTAATGGTAAATAACGATATTAAAGTTTTACCATTAAAAGAATTGCACTATTTTGAATGGGTATATGAAGAAGACAGCGCAGTTAGTTTTTTTGTAAATGGACTAGACTACAAAATTGAAGGAGTAGGACTTGTAGGTATCTGTGAAGTGCTAACAATGGGAATGGTACAACTATTTATGAAAAGAGATGTAAATATTAGTAGAGATAATTATGTAACTGGTTTTAATAATGCCAGAAGTGTAGAAAGAGGAAATGCTCGTACTGAGTTTTACTTGGCCGAAGGCAATAGATTACTCCCTATCACAAAAAAAGAAAAAGACAATTTGATACAGTTTGGTGAAAAAGGAGATGAGATAAAAAGCTTTGTTAAACGAAGCAAACTACGTTGGAAAAAACCCGAAGATTTAATTAAAATAGTCGATTATTATAACCAGTTATTACAAGTAAGTAACTAAACTACATGGTAGCACATACATTCCTAGTATTATCAATCAGATCAGTTATTCCTGCTTTAATTTCATTAATAAGCATTTTTTGCCCTCCTATAAACTTAGGAGGTAATTCGTGAATATAACTGAGTGTGTAGTTCACCTCCAGTGTTCTGTTTTCATCAAAACGATAAAAATTTGCTATCCCAACCGACATTTTAGATGTTTTATGCATCATTACTTTACCAAAAGTATGATTGTGCTGTATCACGCTTAATACTGGTTCATCCAGTTCGGGATTGATATGTTTTATAAGTGCTTGTGCAGCGTTAAGCTTAGGCGCAATAAAGGGTGGACGGCAAAAAGAAAGCTCAAAATCAAAGGAAGGAGCAAAGAAACCACAGTTCATATGAAATTTGTTTTCTTCTACCTGTTCTAGCTCATAATCGGGCATCTTACTTTTGAGAAATGATAAATCTCCTAGTAATTGTTCATTAAAAAAATCTACCTGTTTATTATGCAAAAAAGCAACTTTAGTGAGTAAAATATGATAAGAGTCTTTTCCTCTATTTTCCCAATAATCAAATAAGTCAAATGCTTTTCCTTCTTTAAAAAAATCGAAGTTAAATGCATTTTGCTGTGTAACTTTACCTAAATTCTTATCTACTAAACCCACAAATATCTGTACTTTTTCTTGCTCCAACTCATTCCTATCAATATCATAATAGATTGAATTTTCAGTATGAATTAATCTGCTGTTAGTATCGTGATTTAAGTCAAAACAAATATTTGTAAGTACTACTAAAAACAAAATTTTAGCCATATCGAAAGGTGGGGTTAATCAAAAAAAATCTCGCTACTAAGACACTGTTCATTCAAAATTGATAAAACGGTAATTATTTTTTTTAGTTGCGCCAGATAATATTATGCTATACCTGAGAGTGTGCAAATATAGTTATAGATTTTCCTTAGTCTACACTTCATTTTTTAAAATCTTGTAATGTGCTAGTACATTGAAGAAAGCAAAGGTTTTAAGATAATAAGT
>JBCDJE010000509.1:0-3838 GCA_038748185.1 Bacteroidota bacterium | reverse complement strand
GTTGCTGAATTAGCAGCGCTGGTTTCATGTTTGCTAAGGGAATACCGTTACCTAAAGTATATAAAATGGCTTTTTCGCTAAACACCTCTGCCAAAAAAATGTTGATTGTTTTTTTTAATATGTCAAATTCATCGAAAACATTATTTGGCTTTATACTGGCAATAGTATTCCTTCTTTTAGAAGGATATATTTTATATAAAAACAAAAAAATAGAATGATTTTTCCATCCACATTACCTTGTACTAAATGTGGATGAAATTAGAAAAAGCAGTTGCACTGCGCCATTTAAAATGCGACTAATATTAAAGCCCTGCCGTAATCGGTAGGGCTTTAACCAACTAGCGCAAGTTTTAACGAAGTGAAACTTGTGTCAAACAATTGGGCTAGAGCCAGTTGAGTAGAAGTCTCCCGACTTCGGTTTATTTGGTGACAGGTTTTATTATAGGGAGGAATAGAAGCCCTGCCGAATTGCCAGGACCTTTCAATGATATTTGCTGTTTCTACTAATACCCCACTGGCGCAAGTTTTAACGAAGTGCAACTTGTGTCAAACAATTGGGCTAGTGTCAGTTGAGTAGAAGTCTTTCGACTTCGGTAAGTTTGGCAAGAGGTATCGTTAGAGTAACATAAGTCCTTCCGTTATGGTGTTTTTTTTAAGCGTATGCTTTTCTTGTTTTAGCATCCCTCCCCACTGGATCAAGTGTTCCAAAGAAGTAGTTCTAGTTCAAGAGTTTAGCTTAGCATCTCTTGGACTAAGACATTGGGCTATAATCAATAATGTAGAAGTTTATAACTTCGGGTGCCCGACTAGGGTTTGGTTGAGGAGTTGTCAGTATCATTCCATGAGGGTCAAGATTTGCTGGATTCAAGAATTTACAGGATAAAGAAGCTTTTTTTTATAAATTAATTTATTTTAAAAGTTCCTGTAGTTCTTTATCGGAGAGAGTTTATTTAATAGCTTAACTTAAAACACTTTCTAGCAATAACTTTATATTCAGCCCTTACTAAAGTATTTTTACAAAGTGATTGATTTTGTAAAGCCCTCTGAGTATAAAGGTGTATTCTTGAAACTTACTGCTCAAAAAAAAGCATTGGTTGTGCTTTGTGCAGGGCTATTCTTTATTTTTTTTAGTTCACTTATCTACTATTTTTTTTTTCATTCAAAAGAAAGTATCTGGCGCTTTTTGCCAAACAATCTGATAGGTGTTTTACAAATCCCTGTACAACAAAGTGAACAACAGGTAGAGTACGGTTTCTGGCAGGAAACAGATTGGCTACCTGTACAAACAATCCAATCAATACAAAATGCCAATGGGTTGCTGTACAAGCTAGACAGCCTGGTACCTATTAAAAAGAGTATTACGTTACATGCAACAGGAGAAAGTGAGATAGATTTTCTGTTTATAGCTACTTTTCCCAAAGACTTCTTACAAGAAATCTTTCATAAGCAAGCCCAACAAAGTGAAAATGCTGTACTAGCAGAATGGAGAATAAGAAGGTATAAAGAGGTTTCTATCTATACTAAAAATATGGATGGGCAACTGTTCAGTTTTTACCGTTTTCAAAATTTTCTTGTTGGAAGTTTTTCATCGTTACTGTTAGAGGCATCGATTCGGACACTGCTTGAAAACGATAGATCACTCCCTGTAAGAAAGCTTGAAAAACAAATTGATGAAGGTGAAAAGATGCAGCAAGAAATGCTGCTTACGCTTAATACTCAGAAGTTTAAAACTTGGATAAATGGCTGGTTTAAATCACCCAAAATCTTATTGCCATTAGTCGATACCAAAGAACCGGAGTTCTTACAGTTTAACTTAACAACTGAAATGGGTAATTGGGCAGCTACCGGAAAAGCTTTTTACTTACAAAACTCAACACCCAAAACCAAGAATAATAATGTAGATAGCCTTGCCCTAGTTACATATGATTGGCAAGAAAATTTATTGTATTACAAAAAACAACAGTTACCGAATCATAAAAAAATACTTTCCTTTTTTACTAAAAACACTAGCTACGGTGCTAAAATCGATCTGTTAAGTGAACGATTTGATTTCGATCAACACGGGTTTTTAGCTAATTTTTCGGAGTATACGCAGCAATATATTTATGAGCGACCGGGATTCTACCAACCTTATAAACTGATAAGATTGGCTATAAAAGATAGCGTAGCAGTTGTAGAACACTTAGCGAAGCTACATCCTAAAGAAGCCATAAATACAACCGGTTTTACAAAGATTAGCCAACCTGAGCTCCCTCAACTTATCTTACCAGAAAGCCTAAGTGGCTTTTATGCCACCTTCTATAAGGTCACTAAAAGCGAATTGTGGTTAGCTAACCAGCCCGTACCTACATCATTTCTTGGGCAAGTACCAAGTTTTTCTTTAGCAATCGAACCTACTATTTATTTAAAGCCTAACAGATTGTGGGGGTTTTTGCAAAAAGAGATAAAAGCTGCAGCAAAAAATACATTGGAAAGTTTTTTTTCGAAAGTGGGAACATGTTCTTTCGGTTTAGAAAGGGAGAATAATCGGGTGTTTTTACAGCTCAATCCTATAAAAAATACCCTAAAATCTTCAGTGCCGGATACGCTTTTTGCTGGAAGCATACCAGAGCGTGTGAAGAAGAAGACGCAAATCGTTTTCAACCACAATACTTTCGGGCAAGAATTTATCTACCAAGATGCCAAAACGCGATTAGTTCTCTTAAATGATTCGGGGAATGTACAATGGCGAAAAGCCATTTGGAGGCATGGCGTAACTGCCGTTTCTCAAGTTGATATTTATAAAAATAATAAACTGCAATATGCTTTTGCCTCAAATGGGCAAATTCATGTGTACGATCGACTTGGGAGAAATGTAAATGGATTTCCTATTAACCTCCCTACTTATTTTAAAACAGAATTTTTGCTGCCACTTCGATGGAAAAATGATAAAGAGCAACGATTTTTAGTAGCAGGGGTTGTTCCCGGAAATACAGTAAAACAAGAAGCATTATTGTATTTAGTAAACCGATATGGAGGAATTTCCAGAGGTTGGAGACCAAGGCGTTTAGAAGCAGCACCTGCTACTTATCCTCATTATATTGAAGCCGAGGGTAAAGCTCATATTTTGGTGTTACTCAAAAACGGGAGCTTATATGCGCTTAATAGAAATGCAAAAGTGCATACAGGATTTCCATTAATTACAAATTTAGTATGCTCTGAACCGATGGCTATCACAACAAATGTTAACGAAAAGTTGATTCATATACTAAGTGATGGAGGAGAGCACTTGATGGTAGATCTAAAGGGCAACTTAATAAAGCGGAGTAAATTGAGAAATCCTTCGGCGAGTTCTCATTTTTCCTTGGTAAATAATGAAATAGAACAGCAAGGTTTCATCATGGTTAGGCAAGATGAAAAACGAGTGAATATTTTCGATGAAGCAGAAAATTTACTTTTCCAATACAGCTTCCCTAAAAATGATTTGAAAGAAGTGCAATACTATCATTTCTCTCAGGGGAAATCGATTATAAGTGTTTTTTCAGCCAAATATCAGAAAAACTGGCTTTTTGATACTTCAGGTAAATTATTGCTTACTACGCCGTTTGCTACAGATGTACCAGTATCCATTATGCATCTCCCCAATAAAAGAAAATATCGGATACTATCGATCTATAAAAAGGAAATAAGTGTATTCCAATTAGGAGCTTGAAACTAAGCCAAATTTTAAATTATAAGAATAAAGCAGCAAGTTTCATTAGTACTATAAAAAAGGATAATATTTTTCTAACTATTTTACTCTACGATAAATTTTGCATGGCTGAAGTTCTCGGCACTTACCACTTTCAAAAAATAAAGC
>JBCDJE010000508.1:0-3840 GCA_038748185.1 Bacteroidota bacterium | reverse complement strand
GTTGATTTCTGGGCACCTTGGTGTGGTCCTTGTCAAGTGTTAGGACCTGTAATAGAAAAACTAGCTGATGAATCTGAAGGGAAATGGAGACTTGTAAAAGTAAATGTTGATGAGCATCAAGAACTATCTTCTCAATACCATGTAAGAGGTATTCCTGCAGTAAAACTATTTCTAGATGGTGAAGTAAAGGACGAGTTCTCCGGAGCCTTGCCAGAACAACAGATTCAACAATGGCTTAATAAGAATATACCCAATGAAATAGATATTGAGCTAAAAGAAATTGCTGAACTAATAGAACAAGACAATTCTCTTTCTACAGAAGTTAGGTTACACAAAATACTTGAGAAGGAGGCGGGGCATCCTCTAGCATCATATTACTTAGCTAAGTTGTTAATTTTTAAAAACCCTGCTGAAGCACAAAACTACATAGTAAACGCTGAAAAGTCTCCCGAATTAATTAATGAAGCGCTTTCACTGAAAGACCTTATAGGGATTATATCGCTGAATAATAAAGAAAATGAATTGGAAGATGCCCCTGTAAAAGGAATATTTCTACAAGGAATAGAAGCATTAACATCTCAAAGCTTTGAAGCAGCTTTAGAGAAATTTATTGATGTAATTGTGAAAAACAAATCATATCATGACGAAGCTGCCAGAAAAGCTTGTGTAGCTATTTTTCAATTCCTGGGAGAAGAAAATGATATTACCAAGAAGTACAGGAGACGTTTTAACATGGCGCTGTATTAGAAGATATATTAACTAATAAAAAAGGGGCTTTATGCCCCTTTTTTATTATAAACCTTCCTTGAGAATCATTTCATTCGCTTCTTAAAGCATCTACTGGATTTGCCTGAGCTGTTTTGAATAATTGTATACCGACAGTACTAAGGGTTATCAACGTGATTAAAGATATGGGTAATAATACTATCCATAAATTGAGCTCAATCCTAAAAGTATAATTATTCAACCAATTTCCCATTAAATACCAAGCTAATGGAATAGCTATACTACTGGCTACTATTAGTAAAATGAAATAACTCTTAGATAGTAAAGTTAAAATTCTAACTACTGTAGCTCCTAAAACTTTTCTAATTCCTATTTCTTTTGTCCTTTGTAGTGTTGTAAATGATGTTAAACCCAATAAGCCTAAGCAAGCTACAATAATTGCGATAGCTGTTAGTACGCTAGAAGCAGTAGCCAATCTTTCTTCATTTTTATATTCTTGATTAAAAGATTCACTTACAAACTCATATTCGAATGGATAGGCAGGAGCAATCTCTTTAAATACATCTTGTATTTGAGGAATTACTTGCCTCACTTTCTGTTCTTCGAGATTTACCAATACTTTCCAAACTCTTTCTTTATCATAAGCAATTGCCAAAGGTTCTATTGCTAAATGCAAAGATTCAAAATTAAAATCTTGTACAATGCCAATAATTTCTCCTCGCCTATCAGAAATCGAAACTATTTCTCCAAGTGCCTCTTGCTCATCAAAACCTAATAATTGTATTGCTTTCTGATTGAGAATATATCCTGTTAGTTGCTTGCTATCTTTTTTAGCTTTTCCGAAAGGGAAAATATTTTTAGTAAAATTTCTACCAGCTACTAATGGTATTTTACAAGTTTCAAGATAGTATTCATCTACAGTTGCCAAGTGAATATCAACATCTTTTTCTGCACCTGTTTTTATACTCCAAACCGAACCAATACTCTCTGGACTATCAGAAGCAAAGGCTACCTGGCTGATACCGGGTATTTGCATCAGCTTACTTCGGAATGCAGATTGACTCCCCATTGTTTCGTCATCAAAGTAGTGGATAAATACTTGTTTATCGAATCCCACCTCTTTATTTTGAATATAGTCTATCTGCTTTTTTACAGTAAGAGTACAAGCTAATAAAAGAATAGAAGCTGCATATTGAAATATGATGAGTGACTTACGCAAAACAGCACCTGATCTTGAAGCCTTAAAGTTTTTCTTAAGCACTATCACTGGTCTGTAACTGGATAATACCAATGCTGGATAGCCTCCTGCCAATAAAGTTACCAGTATCATTAGCAAGGTGATATATACAGCATATTCCACAGTAAAAAATGCTCCAAAGCTTAAATCCCGATCAGTAAGTACATTTACGTATGGTAATAAGTACCATGAGAGTAATAAAGCAACCGTAAAACTAGCTAAGGTAATAAACAAAGACTCCCCTAAGAATTGGATGAGTAATTGATTTTTTTGAGCACCCATTACCTTTCTCACACCTACTTCTCTTGCTCTTTCTACTGCTCTGGCTGTGGCTAAGTTTATATAATTGATGCAAGCAATACTGAGTAATAATAGTGCAACTACGCCGAATATGTATAAATATTGGATGTCGGTAATGGTATGGAAATCGTAATGTAATCCGGCATAATTGTGTATTTCTAATAAAGGTTGTAAGAAAAGACTTCGCTTTAAATCAGCTACTGTAACATCTTGCTTAGCTGCGCAAAGTTTTATTAATTCTTTTTCTAATGCTTCAGGTTGAGTGGATGGTGTAACTTTAATAAAGGTAAAGTAGTTGGCATTTCCCCAGATTTCTTCTTGCGCCCATGAAAGGGAATAAAATGATACCAACATATCGAATGAGAAATCTGTATTAGTGGGTAAATCTTCCATTACACCGGAAATCTTATAAGACTCCTTATTATCAACCATTAAGACTTGCCCTAATACTTCTCTATTGTACCAATCTTCTCCAAAATATTTAATAGCTAAAGACTCTGTTAAGACTACTTCATTAGGTTCATTAAGTGCTGTAAGAGGATCGCCTTCTAACATTTTAAATGAAAAAATATTGAAAAAGGTAGAATCGGCATAACTGCATTTTTCATCCCAGCTTTTTCCATCAAGTGTAAAAAACAAGCCACCCCAAACCATTACCCTAGTTTGTTCTTCAACAGCTGCTAACTCTCGTTTTGCTAAAGGCCCGACAATATTGGGTGTAATGGCAATATTACGTTCTGGGTCTTTATAATTGATGCGGTATGTTTGTTCAGCATTTGTATTGAATTTTTCAAAGGAAATCTCGTGAGAAATATAAATAGCTACCAAAAGGGCACAAGCAATACCTATTGATAAACCTACAATATGGAGAGCAGTATGCCACCTTTGCTGCACCAACATCCTAAAAGCAATTTTTAAGTAGTTAAAAAACATGTTTCCTATTTTTAAAACAAATAAAGGATTAATAATGAAGGGAGTTTTTCAATAAGAAAGCCTTCAATTACTAACTAAATTTACTATTGATAAATGATTGTCACCATCTCTTTGATATGAGGTGCTGGAAAAAGTATTTTGATGGTTAATAAAAGCGCTGTAAGGTATAAAAAGGATTTCACTCATCATCAAAGCATTTTAAGATAAAACCTCACACCTTTATAAGACCTATTTACAAAAGTAAAAAGTATTTCTTCTACATATAGCGGTGTGAAATATTCCTCTTTTTGAGCTGTAAATGAGATTTTTAACTTTATATGTGCTAAATTGTAAAGTTCGATTCAGAACTTTTACTTACGTCAGTTGATTATAAAGTATGAATCCGGTTCGATACTTAATCTAGATTTGATGCTTTAATCTGGTAATAGAAATAATTTTTTAATTTTTACATTCTGGACTGGCAGCTTCCTTCAGCTATTTACATCAAGTAATCTATTCAAACGGGTTTTCATTGAATTGCAAACTTGTTTGGTATACCATCATCTTTCAGGAATAACATATATAATATCATCTCAAAAAATCTGATGTTATGCGGAGCTTAATAACTAAATATATTCTACTTTTATATGCTTTATTCACTCTAC
>JBCDJE010000507.1:0-3854 GCA_038748185.1 Bacteroidota bacterium | reverse complement strand
TTTACAAAAAACATCCTTACATGTTCCTATTGCTCTTCAATCTTTCAGAATTTTTGTGGAATTATTGATATACGCTACTTACTTAAAAGGCATTTTCCCTCAAAGGGCTACTTTTGAAGGATTGAACTTTGATATACTGGTGGGTATTTCAGCAATATTTATGAGTATTGGCATTTCCAAAAGTTTAGTAAAAAAACGAGGGGTATTAATCTGGAATGTAGCGGCAATGTGTATATTGCTACTCACCGTTTATTCATTTATTTATACGTATTATTTTACAAACTTTGTAGACTCAGGTATGGGGTACAAGTTTGTAGAATTTCCATATATTCTTTTAGGATCAGTATTATTACCTATTGCGATTTTCTTGCATATATTTTCAATTAAGCAAGTTTTAATAGGAAAAAGCGTCTAAAAATGATATAGCATACGTCTAGTCAGTCGCACTTCCAGGTAGTTATTGAAAGTACGGTACAAAAACGATACTTTAGTAGACCTATAAAAGATCAAGAGGTATATAGACACATCTAGATCGTTAATTGTCACTAAAGAAGAAGAGTAAATATGAGTAAAAAGAGCATTAACCCGAAAGAATTATTCAACTCGATACAGCACGGCTTCTCACAAATTGTAGTGTCTCAACCCGGCAATTTAGTACATATATCGGGTCAGGTAGCTTGGGATGAGAACGCGAATATTGTTAGAGAAAATGATTTGGAAAAACAAATGCGCAAAGCTATGAATAACTTGCAAGTAGCAATTGCATCAGCTGGTGGGAGCATGGAAAATATCGCAATGTTAAGAATTTATATAGTAGATTATAAAACAGAAGATGGATCAATAATAAGTAATGTATTAAAAGAAACGTTTGGCACTGAATCACCTCCGGCAAGTACATGGATCAGCGTAAAAGGTCTTGCCAATAAAGCGTTTATGATAGAAATAGAAGCGCAAGCAGTAGTATAATTCTATTTCATTTTTCTCCCCTACAATCTAGGCACTGCCTTTACTTAACGAGTGCATGTTTTACCAGATCGTCCATGCTTACAAAGTTTAAGGCTCTTTCATGAGTAGCTTCCAGGTTTACGGGAGGAGCTACACCTTCCTTTAATGCTTCTTTCCACCGCAAAGCGCATAAGCACCAGCAATCCCCTGCTTTTAATCCGGGGAAATCGTACATAGGCAAAGGAGTAATCAGGTCGTTACCTCTCTTTTTACTGAATTGCAGAAATTCTTCGGTTACTTGCGCGCAGATCACATGCGAGCCTGTATCTTCAGCACCAGTACGACAAAAGCCGTCTCGGTAAAACCCTGTTTTGGGTTGGTTGCAACAAAGTTTCAGTTCTTCTCCAAATACATTTTTACCCATATTTCTCTCGCTTTCTTTTTAAAATACTATTTTTAGTATGAAACTAAGCGGTCGAAAACATGTTCTCAAATTCTATAAAATTAATCTTACACTATACCTTTTTTCTTGTATTTAGTGTTTCCTGTACTGCACAGCCCCAGCAGGAAGAAAACGAATATTATAAATACAAAAATCCCAGTCGGGATGGTATAGGCAAAATATATATGGGTAGAGAAATTGCCCATGTGATGGGGCACCAAGGGGCTTCTTGGTTGGAGCGGAACAACCGTGAAAAAGAAGAAAGAACGGATTTGGCTGTGCAGATGCTCCCAATCACCCCTAATGCAGTAGTAGCCGATATCGGGGCTGGAACCGGCTATTACTCATTTAGAATCAGTCAGATAGCTTCAGATGGAAAAGTATTGGCAGTGGATATCCAACAGGAAATGCTCGATATGATTGCTGAAAAGCAAAAGAAATTGGGAGTGAATAATATCGAGCGAATTTTGGGAACAGAGAAAAACCCCAACCTTCCTCAAAATGCAGTCGATTTGGTGCTTTTTGTGGATGTCTATCACGAACTGGCCTATCCATTTGAAGTCATGCAACACATTGTAAAAGCATTAAAGGTAAATGGAAAGGTAGTGTTGTTGGAATATCGAGCAGAAGACCCCAATGTACCCATTAAGAAATTACACAAAATGTCTGCTTCCCAGGTAAGAAAAGAGATGAAGGCAGTAGGTTTACAATTTGTAGAAAATAAGTCCCAGCTGCCCTGGCAACATTTTATGATTTTCCAAAAGAAGCAATGAAACCTGCAACAGTTTTTGGAGCAATGATGGATTTTAAAAAGATCATTTCCATACTTTAAAACTGAGAAAGGGATTAGAATGGCGTATCGGTTTAAATATTCAATTATTTTGAAATAATACAGTTTAGAAACAAAAAACTGAGCAAAGCACCCTTGGCTTTTTATGGAATAGCATTACTTTCAGTAATTAAATAGCAAGTAGAAGTGCTAAGGTATTAGCAGCAAGAAACAATGTTACAATGAATTTTAAGACGATACTTTTTACCTTAACTATAAGCTTATCAATCTTATTGATAGCTCGACTGGAGGCTCAGAAAAATATACAAAGGCACAGCACTACTTTCAAGGTGGTTAAGAAGAACGACCAATATTTTATTGGGAATAAGCATGATGCTATCGTCTTTCCAATTGGACTAAATCATTTAAATATACACGAATTACAAAAAGAGGTAAATGATTTACAAAAACTTAATGAAGATGAACTCAATGAAGTGCTGTATCATTATTTGGTAGAATGGGGGTTTAATTGTTCAGGCTACGATAGAGTGCACACGCTAAATAAAAATCACAATATTTTACATTATGTGAAAACTGAGATTTTATCATTGGCAAGCTATCACGGTGAACCGGTTTATCGCGATGTATTCGATCGTTCAACCTATAAGTTTTTTAAAAAAAAAATGAAATCATTGGCTGAATACAATGAAGATCCTAATGTAATAGGCCTTATGTATTCTGATTTACCAAGGTACTTTCCTACAGAAAAACTGAATTGGATCACATTTTATAGAAATTTGCCTGTCAATGCGCCTGGAAAGATAAAGTATATTGATTTTCTCACTAAAAAATATCAGCACAATATTGTTGAGTTTAACAAAACGTATAATGAGAACATTACCAATACAAGTGAGCTAAAAACGGTAACCTTTACTAAAACGGATTCATCTAGCAAAGCCATGCTAGAAGATGATGTCGCTTTTTTAAGTGTTGTGTACAGAAAATACATTGAAAGCATTTACGAGCTTCATCAGAAATATGCACCTAATCTTATGTTTTTGGGAGATGTTTTTGGCAAACAAAAAGAATGGAGCGATGATTTGATAAAAATTGCCGGAGAATACTGTGATATTATTTCTTTTCAGCCCAGTGACAACGAGCTAGATACAGCATTGTGCCATAAAATATATGAGCTATCTGGTAAGCCAGTTATTATTGCCGACCAGAAAGTATCTTTTAAAGAAGCAGGTTACAAGAATATACAAGGAGAAGAAGTTGAAACAGAAGAGCAAGCAGCCTTGGGATATGAAAACTATGTAAAAGCTTGTTTTGGCTCTCCAATTATTGTTGGGTACAATAGATGCATGTTTATTTAAAAGCAAGTACAGACTGGGAGGTGTTTTAAAACAGGGGTTACTCGATTTCAATGGAGCACCTTATTCCATTATAATTGAATCGGTTAGAAAAACGAATCAGTTAATAGCTGAGGAAATAAATAGATTGAATCAATAGAAATTTTGACATCTGAATGAATAATATTGTTCAATTTAAGTACAGGATAACTATAAAGAAATTTCTTATAGCAAACCATAACAGTCTATTTCATAGAATAATGTATAGCATTAGTTAGAAAGTAAATAAAGTATTATTAAAAGATTGTCATACCCGACCTGGTCAAGTAAATAATGTATAGCATTA
>JBCDJE010000506.1:0-3854 GCA_038748185.1 Bacteroidota bacterium | reverse complement strand
TTTATCACTGGGTTAATGTAAAAAAATACACCTTCATTATTTACCCTGGTAATAAGATCTGGAGAATTTTCTGAAAGCGCTTGCATCTGACTCCTCATTCTTTCTTCTTTTTCAGCCCGCTTTCTTTCAGTAATATCTCTTAAGTTAATTACAATACCTTGTATTGCAGCATCCTCTAACAAATTAGTACCCGTAGCTTCCACCCAAACTGTTTTGCCATCCTTTAATTTATATTCATATTGAGTCGTAATACTTTGTTCAGTATTTTTTAATAACTCACCGAACATATTTTTAAAAGTATCCACACTTTCAACATGCACATTGTCTATATCACTTTTCCCAATGAGCTCATCTGTGCTGTATCCTAATATTGGTTCAACAGAAGGGCTTACATACCTTACTGTACCATCTTTCTCATATATTGTAATTACTTCAGAAGCATTTTCAAGTAATACTTTTAGTTTTTTCTGGGTTCTATTAACCTCAAGAATTTGATCTTCTAACCTATGATTTGTTCGCTTCAACTCCTCTTGTGTAGCTTCCATTTCCTCAGCATTTTGTCGCAAAATTTCTTGCTGAAGCTGTAGCTCTTCACTCATCTTCCTAGATTCTTGAAGTAGTTTTACAGTTCTCTCGTTTACTTTTATATTAAAAATAGTTCGAGCGATGATAATGCTGATTTCCTTCGTAAAAGATATTCGCGTTTCGTTGAATTTATCAAACCCGGCAAATTCAAGCACACCATAAACTTGTTCATTTGTTATTAAGGGAATTAATAAAATACTACTTGGTTTTTTATCTCCTAATAAACCTGACGTTATGGTCACATAATCTTGAGGAATTTCAGTTCTATGTATTACATCCTGTTCTGCTACACATTGACCTACAAGACCTTGAGCAAACCTAAATTTCCCCTCGAGATACTTTTTCTTATTATAAGCATAACTTGCTTTAGTTTCATAGAAAATATCATCAGGATCATCATCATTCAGTGTGTAAAACGCACCTTGTACTGCTCCAACTTTTTCGGTAATAAAGCAAATAATTTCATCGCCTAAGTCTTCTAAATTATTATGTAGCCTTAAAAGTTGACCCAGCTCAGCTACTCCAGTAACAATCCAACTTCTTTCCTTATCTTTCTTCTCGGCTTTTTGAATACTACCACTCATAGTAATTAAAGCATTACCAAGAATATCATCTTTACTCATAGGAGTAAAGTCTGCATCGTAGTTGCCCTCTCCTATTTGGTGGGCATAATCTGCTGTACTTTTCAAAGAAACTACTAAGTCTTTAACAGCACTAGCCATTTCTCCTATCTCATCATTAGTTCTTTTCTTTATATTTTCAGGTAAAATACCTTTTGAAACCAATATCAATTTATTCTTTAAAGAAAGAATAGGGTTTGTAAGAAATTTTGAGAAGATTATAGAAATAAGTATCGAAAATAAAATAATAATGCTACCGGACTTTAGAAAAGTCCATATGAGCGGTGCTACAGAAGTGTCAACCTCTTCCTTGTCCATTTTTATTACAAGACCCCATTTCCATTGAGGTATATAATGCCAAGTAGCAAGTGTTGAAACATTTCTATAATCTGTATCAATTATAAAATCAGTTTCAATATTATTGATAGCCTTTTGGGCTGCAATTGAATAACTATTATCTGGATCAACTAATGTTGTTAATTCTAAGGCAGATGAGTGTCTTAATGGATTGATATATCTGATTAATCCGTCTGATTTATTACAAAGTATCATTTCGCCAGTATTACCTAACCCTAGATACCCACTTAGAAGAGGAAATATATTTTCCGATAAATCTATTTCAATAATTATGTAACCTGCTATATCAAAGTTTTCATCATTAACAGGTGTGCACACATATATATTTACATGTTCATCTTCAGCTATAAAAGGAGTACTGTAATAAATATTATCAGTTATTTCTTCTTCTTTAAAATTTAGATCACGGTATAATCCACCCTTATTTAGGGTATTAGAACCTTCATTATGAGAATACTTTATTATACCTTCACTATTCGTAAAGAAGCAGTTTTTGTATTTATAAATATCTTGAATTACACTAATACCTTGGATGAGGTTATTGCTTTCAATATCAAACAAAGTATCTGTATCATAATCATTTTGAATGATTGCTGAAAATTCATTTTTAAAGACAGAATTATTTTTTACTATAGCAAGGTTTTTTTCTAATGTTTCAAAAATACCAATAATCTGATCAGCCTTTAACTTTCCTAAGATCTTAAAGCTTTCAAAATATCTTTTCTCAACAGTTTGTAAGCTTTCAACATATGATAGATAGCTAATAGCAAGTACTGTAGAAATTACTACTGATAGCAATAGTAATGTTATTTTGGTGCCTATTTTTATATTTTTAAACATACGGATATATTTACCCTATCTGCTAAATTGCTTTAATTGCTGAAACGATTTTGAACTTACTAAACTTCAACTGTTGTTTCCTTATCCTCACTTTTACCAGCTAGCTCTGAACTTTCAAGTATTTCAGCAGCACTTTGGAGGAAATTTATTTGATCTTGATCTAATTTTGAGAAGCTTGCTATTTCCAATACTCCTTTAACGTTTTCATCTTTTTTTATTGGGACAATGATTAAATTCTTTGGATCAGACTCTCCTAAACCGCTTGATACTTTTATATAACCTTCAGGTATTGAATCGGTAATGATTAACTCTTTACCAGATTTAGCTGCTTGCCCAACCAATCCCTCACCAAATTCAAATTTCTTTACCTCAGATTCAGGAACGTAAAATGCATAACCTGTTACAAATTTTTGATATTTTATCTTATTTTCTTCTATAGTTTGATAAAGTGCACCTATACTGGCGTTAACTTGATTACAGATAAAATATAAAAGTTTTTCATACATTTCCTTTTCAGATTCGAAATCAGATGATTTGATAGATTGAAATTTATGTAAACTTTCTTGTAATGAACTTTCCTGTTTATCATTCTTTGAAGCATTACTTTCTTTTGATTTCACCTCTCTTTCTACCTACACTATATTGTCAGCCAAATGATTAACATTATTCATAGAAAACATGAAAATGAGAAGAAGCACAATAAAAAAATCAAAAATTAAAACAGAATAAGCACTAAAGGCTTCTTCTTTAGCCTTTTCGATTTTTGTATTCTCAGAAATACCTATCGCATCTAAAATATCAGTTGGTAGAGACAATAAATCAATAGTAGCATATGAGGTTACTAATACAAACAATATAATAAGGAATATGCTAATATTTCTATTAAATGATTTCATGATTTAGTCTTCAAAAATTTATCAAGTTCAACTAGGTATTTTATTATCTCTTCAGTTGTAAGGGTCAAATCTATATTAGTAGCTTGCATTGCTGAATTTGGCATAGTCTTAATAGTACTCTCATCAGGACATTGAACAATGGTTAACCCTTTCTTATCTTTAATTTTTTTCATGCCTAAGGCTCCATCTTTATTTGCACCTGAGAGTAAAATACCGATTAGTTTATCTTTATAAACAAATGCTGCTGACTCAAGCGTAATATCGATTGAAGGTCTTGAGTTATTTTTCATCTCTTCCGTTGTGAGAGAAATTGTATTGCCTAACTCAACAGCCATATGATAGTTAGCAGGAGCTAGATAAACTTTACCTCGTTTTATATTCTCTTTATCAGTCGGTTCTTGAATATCCTTTATACTTTTTATGGATAATGCTTCCACAAAACCGTTTCGAACGTGCTTTAAACGGTGCAAGCATAAAAATATTGGTAAAGGAAAATCCACAGGAATACCTGAGAGTATTTTTGTAATTGGTTGAAAGCTTCCTGCAGAGCCGCCAA
>JBCDJE010000505.1:0-3857 GCA_038748185.1 Bacteroidota bacterium | reverse complement strand
TTTTTAAGACCTATGTTTTGTGGTGTTTCTTATAACGCTTCCTTCCAAGTAACCGAAGTAGATAGAAATAAGCATACAGCAATTGTTACTACTACCATAGTCGATGTAAAAACAAATAAAATTACCGTGAGAGGAAGTGCAAAGATGATGAATAAAGAAAAGATATAATCTCTCACTTATTTTCTGAAAAATGGCTATTATTTTAAAGCTAATTCCTTAATTTGTGAGCTCAGAAATAAATGCATTAGAACTCTAAGAAAAGATGAATTTTACTGATCCAGATTTAGCACAACTAACACAATTAGGTATAGCTACTGAAATAGCTAACCAGCAAATTGATAACTTTAAAAAAGGGTTTCCATACCTTAAATTAATAAAACCTGCAAAAATTGATGACGGTATTCTTAAAGTAAATAATGAACAAATAGAAGAAGCTAAAGCACACTACGAAAATTCAATAAAAAATAAAAAAGCAGTTAAGTTCGTCCCTGCTTCTGGAGCAGCCAGTAGAATGTTTAAAGCATTATTTAGTTTTATGGAAACATACGACGGCTCCGAAATTGCTTACAAAGCCTTTACGGCTAAGCAAGATGAAGCATTTAATTTTTTTAAAAGATTAGAAGACTTTGCCTTCTACCCTACACTGAAATCTACAATTGCTAAAGTGGGTTTACAGCTCGAAAAAATGCATTTAGAAAGAGCATATGCTCAAATACTTTCTATGTACCTGACAGAGAAAGGAATGGACTATGGTGCTTTACCAAAGGGGTTATTATTATTCCATAAATATGATGACAGTGCGAGAACTCCAGTTGAAGAACACATGGTTGAAGGAGCTAATTACTGTAAAGACAAAAATAATACTGTGAGATTACATTTAACGGTTTCACCTGAGCACGAAGCTAAGTTTAAAGAAAAAATTGAAGCAGTAAGACAAAAGTATGAACAGGTCTTTGGAGTGAGGTATGACGTTTCATTTTCTAAACAGAAAAAATCTACCGATACCATTGCGGTAGATATGGAAAACGCTCCGTTTAGAAACGAAGATGGCACTATTCTGTTTAGACCGGGTGGGCATGGTGCATTATTAGAAAACCTGAATGATATTGATGCAGACATTATTTTTATTAAGAACATTGACAATGTAGTACCTGATAACATAAAGGAAACTACTTTTACCTATAAAAAAGTGTTAGGTGGTATTTTACTTCAATACCAGGAGAAGGTTTTTGATATGCTAAAATCGCTTTCTATAGGAAACATTAGTGATGAATTGCTAGATATTTACAATAAATTCTTAGAACAAGAACTTTGTACATTACCTCAAAAAAAATTCTCTAAAAGAGACAAGCAAGAAAAGATCAGTTATCTGACCAGTAAATTAAGCAGACCTGTAAGGGTTTGTGGTATGGTGAAAAATGAAGGTGAACCTGGAGGCGGGCCTTTCTGGGCAGTTAACGCAGATGGGTCAATTTCTTTACAAGTAGTAGAAAGTGCTCAAATAGACATGGAGGACGCTCAACAGAAAAGCATTGCCCAAGATGCCACTCATTTTAACCCTGTTGACTTAGTATGCGCTGTAAAAGATTTTAATAATACAAAGTTTGATCTAATGGCTTTTAGAGACCCTCAAACAGGCTTTATTTCATATAAATCGAAAGACGGGAAAGACTTAAAAGCACAAGAATTACCAGGTTTATGGAACGGTGCTATGTCAGACTGGAACACTATTTTTGTTGAAGTACCTATCATAACCTTCAATCCGGTAAAAACAGTTAATGATTTATTGCGTGAACAACATCAGTAAAATCAGACTGGTTTTACTTGTCTAATGTTTTCATTCTTCTTATCTGTTTCAATCAACCCGTCTCTCAGGCGTATAATACGGTGGGCATATTCCGCTATATCATCTTCGTGGGTTACCATTATAATGGTATTTCCTCTGTCATGCAATTCTTCAAATAAATCCATGATTTCGTAAGAGGTTTTGCTATCTAAGTTACCGGTAGGTTCATCGGCAAGAATAATACTCGGTGAATTTACAAGCGCTCTGGCAATTGCCACACGCTGCCGTTGACCACCAGAAAGTTCATTGGGTTTATGACCTGCTCTATCTCCCAACCCAACATTGGTAAGTGCATTTAATGCCATTTCTTCTCTCTCTGCTCTTCTATAACCAGCGTAAACAAGAGGTAGGGCTACATTTTCTAAGGAAGAAGAGCGTGGCAATAGATTAAAAGTTTGGAAAACAAAACCTATTTCTTTGTTTCTTATTTCAGCAAGCTCGTTTTCAGAAAGATTGCTTACATCTTTATTAGCAAGAAAATAGTTACCGTCTGTAGGAGTATCTAAGCAACCTACAATATTCATTAGTGTAGATTTACCTGAACCGGAAGGCCCCATAAAGGCTACATATTCGCCTTGGTTAATGGAAATACTAATTGATTGTAAGGCTTTTATCACCTCACTACCCATTCTATAAATTTTTGAAATTTTACTTGTCCTGATTACTTCTTCAGCCATGTGTTTCAGTTTTAGCTTTAATTTATCCAGTTGGTAGCCTTAATCACCGAAAAGTTACAACACTGGTAGTTTAAAATAAACAAAGGCATTTAATTTATTTGTTTTCTAAACTTACAGCTAAAGCTATTTTAATTCTCCCAATCCTCAAATACTTTTTCCACTTCAGCTAGTTTTTGGTTATAAACTTTCAGAAACTCCTGATAACGGGTTTCACTTTCAATTTTTGCTAACTCTTCTAACATAGATTCTGCAAAAGATGTATATCGTAAATTAAGGGCTTGGATGATATAGGCTCTTGTCAATTCACTTGAATCTTCGTTGCGTGTCACTCCTTCCAATAATACTTCATAAGCTTTTTCAGGTTTTTCAATTTCTTGGTAGTAAGCCGCCCACTCTAAGAAATAGTCTTCTTTTGTAGGGTTGAGGGCTACAGCTTTTTCAAAAGCACTTACAGCTTGTTCTTCTTGTAAGAATGCAGCATGATATAATGCTGAAAAATAGTACTGCTCACTTTTATTGAAACGATTAAAATTCGTTTCCTGAACTTTTTCAAAAAAATCTTTATCTAGTTTTCCTTGAAATACTATATACTTTAAATATGCTTCCTGAAAAAGTGGCAGTACTTCATCATTCATTTTTACTGTCGCTAACAATTTCATGTATTTGCCGGCTATAAGCTCATTCTTCATTTCTATGCCCCACTTTACACGTTCGACAGCTATTACAACTCTTATTTCCTCAGTCGAAATTGATTGATATACCGCCTCAAAGTCTTTTTCTGATATGTTCTGATTATAATGTAAAAACCTATAGCGTAGAAAATCTGACTTTTCTGGTAAAATTAATTCGCTAATGGTTAAGCTATCTTTAACCAGAAAACGCAACATATCATTGGCAATATTTCCCCATTCGGCATTTTCTTGTTCAGCTACCCTTTTCCATTTTTCTATCGCCTCATCTTTATTTTTAAATTCTGATAGGGCAATTGCTTCGTTTAAAATGGCATCTTCCTTCCCTCTTTTGTATGCTATATTAAAATATGATGCAGCCTTTTCATATTCTCCCAATTGTATCATCCAACCACCTAAAAAGTTAGCAAAGTCAGGATTTGTACGACTTGAAGAAAAATAGACATCTTCTAACAAGTTAAGAGCATTTCCTAATTCTCCTTTATAGTAGTATATATTGCCTAAAGCAAACTTCAAATAGTCTATAAATACAAAGTTTTCTTGTACTGCTATCAATTTTTCCAGTAAATCAATAAGTTCAGTACTAGCATTTTCCCTTTTGTTTAGTGCATAATTATATACATAGCAAAGCTGAGGGGTGTTAAT
>JBCDJE010000504.1:0-3864 GCA_038748185.1 Bacteroidota bacterium | reverse complement strand
TCGGGTTTAAGAAATATAATAAAATTTTAGCAATACTCTCATTACTGCTCATTATTACAGCTTATGGATTGGCAGAGATGAGTAGAAGAAAGGTGGAGATAAAGCCTTTAAGTGCAGAAGTAGTAGCCGATCCTACAAATGCTTCTTACGATGCATTGGTGCATGGGAAAGCTCTATTTACTGCAAACTGTGTAGTTTGTCATGGTGAAAATGGTGCTATGGAAGCGGTAGGAGCTAAGAATTTACAAACTTCAGAGTTATCAGATACTGAGATAAAGAATGTTATTTTGAATGGTAAAAACTCAATGCCACCATACAAGAAAGTATTAAATAAAGATGAAGTGACTGCCCTTATACAATATGTAAAGGCATTTAGAAAATAGGAAAAGGAAATCTAGGCTTACAAACTTGTCACATTTTATATTTTTGATGCTTATAATCACAAAATATGATGCAAGTAGTTTGATAGCTTTCCTAGTAAACAGCACTAAATTATAATAGATATGCAACTAACAGATAACAAATATAATTTTTTAAAAGACGCAATTCCTTCTCTAAAGCAACAACTCCTTAATTTCAAAGCAAAGGAATTAAAGTTGGATATGACTAGAGGAAAACCCTCTACTGAGCAATTAGATTTAAGTAATGCCATGCTCATTTTGCCTGGACCTAATGATTATATAACTGAAAGCGGTAGCGATTGCCGTAATTATGGATTACTTGATGGCATAGCTGAAGCAAAAGTTTTCTTTGCTAAATACATGGGCATAGAAAGTGCGGAGGAAGTGATTATTGGAGGAAATTCAAGCTTAGCATTAATGCATGATACCTTAGTTCATGCTATGTTACATGGTGTACCAGGTAGTGAGGCTCCTTGGATAAAATTACCTAAAGTTAAGTTTCTGTGCCCAGTACCTGGCTATGATAGACATTTTTCAGTTTGTGAGCACCTTGGTATAGAAATGATACCCGTTAAGATGAATGCTGATGGACCAGATATGGTAACGGTAAAGCAATTAGTAGCAAATGATGAAACGATAAAAGGCATTTGGTGTGTACCGCAATACAGTAATCCTACAGGAATTATTTATAGTGATGAAGTAGTAAAAGCATTAGCAAATATGGAAACAGCAGCCAATGATTTTAGGATAATGTGGGATAATGCCTATGCCTACCATCATTTAAGCGATACTCATTCTCAAGTGGCTAATATACTTTCATTTTGCAAGGCAGCAGGTAATGAAGATCGGGTTTTTATGTTTGGCTCAACTTCTAAAATTACCCTCGCCGGTGCGGGAATTGCTGTATTAGCTGCAAGCGAACGTAATGCTCAATGGTTTAAACTACATCTTTCCAAACAAACCATAGGGCATGATAAAATAAACCAACTGCGACATCTTCGATTTTTTGAGAATATGCAAGGTTTGGAATCCCACATGCAAAAACACGGCAAAATACTCAAAACAAAATTTGGTAAAGTTCTCGAAATTTTTGAAAAAGAACTAAGTGAGGTAGAAGGAGTTTCTTGGAGTAAGCCAAATGGAGGGTATTTCATAAGCCTAGATACACCCAATGGGTGTGCTGCTAAAGTCGTAGCTTTAGCAGCTGATGCAGGTGTTAAAATGACAGCTGCTGGTGCTACATTTCCTTATGGAAAAGACCCAGAGGATAAAAACATTAGAATAGCTCCTAGTTTACCCACTTTAAGTGAAATAGAAACAGCAATGAGAATACTTTGTATTTGCGTTAAAATAGCAGTAACAGAGGTATACACATAGGTAAGTTTTCAGATAAAAGAGATTAATTTATTTAGATAAGCTTGTTATTGGAGTATATTTCTATAGTATTTAATCTCTTTATATATCCATTTTACATGAAGTTATTCCAGTAATAGTGCAGCCCAAAAAATCTTTTTAGCTTTACCGCTAAATTAATAGGAGAAAAGTTAAATGAATCGAATAGATCAATTATTCCAGCAGAAGCGTGATATCCTCAACATTTACTTTACAGCAGGCTTCCCTAAACTAAATGATACAGTAAAAATTTTAGAAGCTTTAGAAAAGGCAGGTGCTGACCTCATAGAAATAGGGATGCCTTACTCTGATCCTGTTGCTGATGGACCTACTATTCAGGTGAGCAACCAACAAGCGCTTGAAAATGGGATGACTATTCATGAATTGTTTCAGCAATTGCAAGACATTCGTCAGACAGTATCTGTGCCTATTGTATTAATGGGTTACCTTAATCCGGTATTACAATATGGTGCTGAAAAATTCATAAAAAAGTGTGCAGAAATTGGGATTGATGGTACTATTTTACCAGACCTACCTGCTCCAGAATATGAAGAAGAGCTCAAAGAAATTTACGAAGCAAATAAGATTCGGAATGTTTTTCTCATTACGCCGCAAACTTCTGAAGCCAGAATCAGGCAAATAGATAGTTTATCTAAAGGATTTATTTATGTAGTGTCATCCAACAGTATTACTGGTGCTAAAAGTAATCTTGCTGAGAAACAAGTTGCCTATTTTGAAAAGATTAACCACATGGAATTGACTAATCCGCGACTCATTGGGTTTGGCATATCTAACCACGAAACCTTTAAAAAGGCTTGCAAGTACGCTCATGGGGCAATTATAGGAAGTGCTTTTATAAAACTGCTTGCTAAAAGCAATGATCTTGAAAAAGATATTATTCGCTTTGTGAAAGAAGTGAAAGGGGAGTAGTAGTAGGCTATTAGATATTGATTTGCTGAGAAAGCTTCAAATGCTGTTAACAAATGACTTACCGACTTAAGGCATCTTGAATTTTATACATTGTTGTGTTTATCTTATTTTTGATTGAATTTGGATATAGAAATGCAAAGGGTTTTTTATTTCGAACCAAGACTTCTTTAAGTGATTGTTCTTTCTCTTTGTTTATGAAATACTCCTCATTTTTATGAAAATGGAAAATATATTCCTTGGCAATGTATTTATAAGATTTCCAGTCTTCTTTTATTTTTAAATGATGATTAGAAACAGACCACCTTTCAAATAAGGCATCTTTAAAAAAGTGAAAAGTATTCTTTTCTAAATCATTTCTTGTACGTTCCAATCCATGTATTAACCTCATTGAAACACTCTGCCACTTTAATGAAAAGTTCATCCACCACAAATAATCGTAAAGTGTTTTTATGGGGACTGAAGATTTTTTGATTTGTGGTGCTAGGTAATCAATTATCTGATGAGAGAATTTTTCAGTTCCTAATTTTCTTGAAATTAGAAAATAAAGAATTTCTTTGTAAGGTTTAAAAGCATCTTTAGTGATAACAGGAACTTTTAATTTATCACTGCCAAATAATTGGTCACCGTTTTCACCGGTAATAATATTATCACTTGGATATATATGGTCAAAAATACAAGATGAAATTTGTTCTTTTTTGAGGTTTCTATTGCAAATTTCTTGGTAAAAAGAGGGAAACTCTTTAATAGATTCATCAGAATAAAGAACTTCGAGCCTATCTATTTGATCTAACGTTTCAAGTCTTTGTAATATGGATATTAACGCGACTGTAGAATCAATCCCTCCCGACCATAGAAGCTTTAATTTTCCCTCAGTATTTCCAACAATATATTCCGCTCTTAGCTTACAAATCTCACCGAAAGATAAATTTGTAGCTTCTTGCGGGATTTTATCGATGATATTCCAGTTTAATCCCGTATCAATGGTTTGGGTTCTATCAATAAGTGTTGTGCCAAAAAAAGTACAGCATTTTAAATAAAGCGGGTTTATTTTTCTATTAAATATATTTTTAATGAAAAGTTCTCTTTTAGAAAGGTAGTACAAACTAGGTTTTAACGAAGGCATCTTTTGGTAATTCTTTAC
>JBCDJE010000503.1:0-3865 GCA_038748185.1 Bacteroidota bacterium | reverse complement strand
GTTGAAAGTAATCACTTAGTTGATATTATCAACCAAACTGACCAAGTAGAATCATTCGACGGGGAACAAAAGCTCGGACAACCCATGATACAATTTACCTGGGTTACAAATAAATTCGGAACATTTGATTTTTTCTATTTGCCTTACCATCGGAGGCGAACTTTTGCTGGAGAAAAAGGGAGGTTGCGCTTTCCTGTGGTAATAGATAACGAAGAACTAGCTTATGAAAGTAATGCTGAAGAATGGCGGCAAGATTTGGCATTTCATTGGAAACACTATGTAGGAATTTTTGATTTTGGCATTTCTCATTTTTATGGTAATGGTAGGGAACCTTTATTTACTTTTACCCAAACCGGAGATATCAATGCATTTTACCCTATTATCAATCAAACAGGATTAGAGTTACAAATTACCCATAGTGCTTTTTTGTGGAAGTTAGAATCTATTTACAGGAGCGCTGATATACAGGATTTCTTTGCTTTAGTAGCCGGTTTAGAATACACTTTCTCTAACATTGATGGTAATGGTTTGGATATTGGGCTTTTAGGAGAATACTTATATGATGAAAGAGACGAATTGGCATTAACTGCACTTCAAAATGACCTATTCTTTGGAAGTAGGATTGCTTTTAACGACATCAACGATACTGCCATACTCATTGGAGGTATTGCAGATTTAGATAATAGGAGTAGAATTTTCAGTTTAGAAGCTTCTAGGCGTGTGAGTAATAGTTGGACAGCAGAAATAGAAGCCAGAATTTTTAGTAACATTGGTAATGATGAATTGATATTGGCCAATTTTCGGCAAGATAGTTTTCTGAGGATTGCTGTATCAAGATTTTTTTGATGAGCAGTTTAGAACAAATTTAAGACTTGTTTTTATATGAAAAGAGATGATATATTATGCCAATTCATATGAGTTAGTATATAATTAAGTGCGTTTGTGTAATTCTTCTAAAATATATTGCTTCGACACGGTGCAAATAGTGCTCTGGCACATGATTATCATTATAATACATACTAGCTTTAGTCTACTGAATTTGGAGAGTTATTACCACATATAATTATTTATTAAAGCTTTTTTTAATAAATTCTGCTTTAAAAGACAGAGCTAGTAAAATGAGCTATATTCGTAAAAAAACGGATCATTTTAAACAACCTTTAAGCTTGGCAGGTATTTATATGAACTATTTTTCTAAAATATCAACTAAAAAATTCTATGGAGGAAAATCATTATGCTATTGGTGTCGATCTTGGCGGTACAAATATAAAATCAGTACTGATTGATGCGAAAGGGAATATTTTGAAGAATTTACAAGAAGCGATTGTTGATGCAGAAGAAAGCAAAGGAAAACAATGGAAGGATGCGATTAAAACCATGATCTATACATTAAGAAAGGAGATTGATGAGTCGCAAGTTCCTGTCGGCCTAGCAGCGCCTGGCGTTCCCGATCAAAAAGGACAAGCGATTGCTTATATGTCAGGCAGATTATATGGACTTGTTGGCTTTAGTTGGGCTGAATTTATCAATGAAAGTTATCTCCCTGTAATTAATGATGCTTTAGCAGCTTTAGTAGCTGAAAGTAAGATTGGTGCAGGAAAGGGTGCTAATGATTTAATAATAATCACCCTGGGAACTGGTGTGGGAGGAGGTATTATGATAGATGGCAAGATACATCAAGGCTATGGGCAACGCGCTGGGCATTTGGGTCATATCACTATTGATTTTCATGGTACACCGGGTATTTTTGGCATGCCGGGTACATTAGAAGATGCTATTGGTAATTCAACCATAAAAGCGAGAAGTTGGGAGAGATATTCCACAACGAAAGCTTTGGTAGAAGCCTATTTGCAAGGAAACGCTTTTGCCACCCATGTTTGGCTCGATAGTGTAAGAAAGTTATCACTAGGAATTATTTCAATGTGCAATGCTATTTCACCTGAAAAAGTAATTGTAGGAGGAGGTATTAGTAAAGCAGGAGATGCATTATTTAAACCACTCGCTGAATTCATGGAGGTATACGAATGGAGATTAGGCGATCTGAAAGTGCCGATCGTTAGTGCTGAGTGTGATGCATTTGCCGGAGCCATTGGCGCAGCTTTTTACGCTTTAGAGAATAAAAAATAAATGCCTTCTTTAGTTTACCTTTTAAAAACAAAGGATATTAACCTTTAGAAGCCCATATATATACATACTGGTAATTTTTTCTTCATTAATTTTTTATACTCATGAAAGAATGGAAAAATACCATAAAAAAGTATGTAGCAAGACCTGCATATTTTGTAAAGGCAAAATCGGTAGAAGAGTTAAGAGATGCTGTTAAACTAGCTGAGGATAAGAATATTAAGATTAGAGCAGTTGGCTCAGGGCATTCTTTCTCCGATATTGCTATTGTGCCTCAAGGCGGTGTTTTAGTTGACATCAGTAAAATAGATTTTTTTCAACTTTATAGCAAAGAGAAAACAAAGCTAGCATTCAAAGAAAAAAAACTTGTTGAGACAGGTGGCGGGATTACAATAAAAAAACTGAACAGATGTCTTGATCGCGAAAACCTTTCAATCATCAATATGGGAGGAATTGACCATCAAACTATTGCTGGAGCATTTTCAACAGCAACACATGGCACCGGGATTAATTTACCTTCCATGCCCGGCATGATTAGATCAATAGTTATTGTTACTAGTGGTAGCAAAATTTATCGGATTGAACCCGAAAACGGTATTACCGATCCGGCAAATCACAATGAAAGTAATACTACTTTATTACAGGATGATCATATTTTTAATGCTGTGGTAGTAGGGTTGGGTTGTATGGGCATCATTTATTCGGTTGTAATGGAAGTTGAAAATATGTATTGGTTAAGAGAAGTAAAGAGAGTATATCCTTGGGAAGAAGTGAAACCGCTGTTAGCAAATAGAAGCCTTCATCATGGTATGAGAGGTGTCATGGTACAGGTTAATCCCTATACTGTAGATCACAGAAGGAGTTGTGTTGTAGTTACGCATGAATATCTTTCTGAACTTCCATTAAGACATAGGACGTATAATGAAGCTACTCGTAACTTGCTCCCTATACTAGGAAATAATCCGCTAGTTTATGCTTTTCTAATTCACAGAATGAATCGCAAGATGGAGAAAATGCCAAAAATGTTGGAGTCCTCTCTTAAAAGTGTGCAAGATAAGGTGTATTTAAACCGAGCACATAAAGTGCTTTATCAAGGCATTGAATATGTTAAAGAAAGAGCATTTGATAGTGAGTTTGCTTTTGATCTTTCAACCAATAGCTATCTTGATGCTGTTGAAGAACTTTTTGAAAAAGCAGCAGAAATTGCTGATAAATATCGACTTTATCAAAGTGCTCCCATTGGTTTTAGATTTGTACAAAAATCTACTGCCTACATGGCTCCTGAATATAACAGAGATGTATGTTACATCGATACACCTTTCTTGTTGAAGGCTAAAGGATCAGAAGTGATTTTGCAAGAATACCAGAAAATTATGTTTAGGCATGGAGGTATACCACATTGGGGTAAAATCAACAGTATACTCGATACAAATACTGAAAAAATTCCTGAACTTTATCCTAAATTTACGGACTGGCAACAAGTAATATTTACCTTTAACAGTAGTGGAATTTTTAATAATTATTTTACAAAGAGACTTAAACTCGAAAAAGATTTGCCAGTTAGCGATCAAATTGTATAGTTGAGTTTTGCAAAGTGTTTATCATACTTAAACGAGTTTCTATGATTTTTCACTTTGAAAGCTGTGTTTTGTGAAGCTATTAGACATTATATAAAGTAAAATGATTATAAAGAATTCACCTTCAAAAAACGTAGGAAAACAACTCTCAAATGAACATCCAG
>JBCDJE010000502.1:0-3873 GCA_038748185.1 Bacteroidota bacterium | reverse complement strand
TTTCACAAATCATTTTAAATAGCTCAATTCAATTAAATGAAAAAGTATCAATCACTTATTGAACAAACCTTTGAGTTTCCCACAAAAGAATTCACTATACATAATAACAATCTTTTCTTCCATAAGATTAATTTGATGAAAACTATTGAAACTTATGGTACACCGCTTAAACTTACCTATTTACCTAAAATTACCGAGAATATACTCTTTGCTAAAAATATTTTTAAAAAAGCATTTGAAAAATATCATTACAACGCTAGTTATACTTACTGCTATTGTACAAAATCTTCCCATTTTAAATTTGTTATTGAAGAAGCATTGAAGAATAATGCACAGCTTGAGACCTCCTCAACTTATGATATTGAAATAGTAAAAAAACTATTTCTTACTAAGCGCATTAATAATGAGATTCTAATTATTTGTAATGGCTTCAAATTGGAAAGATACCTTAGCCAAGTAGCTGAACTAATTAACATGGGATTTAAGAATTGCATTCCCATTTTAGATAATAAAAATGAAATTGACTATTACTTACAAAAGATTAATAAACCTTTTAAAATAGGTATTCGCGTTGCAGCAGAAGAAGAACCCAATTTTGATTTCTACACATCAAGACTTGGTATAAGGTACCAAGATGTTATTCCTCTTTACAAAGAAAAAATTGCAACTAATCCAAAAGCAATATTAAGTACTATCCACTTTTTTATTAATTCTGGTATAAAGGATACCGCTTATTACTGGTCTGAACTGAGTAAGTTTGTTTATAAATACTGTGAGCTCAAAAAGCTTTGCCCCAGTCTCAATTCTATTGATATTGGTGGAGGTTTCCCTATTAAAACTTCACTCGATTTCGAATATGATTATTCCTACATGGCAGAACAGATTATCGAAAATATTCAGATAATGTGTAAACAAAATAATGTACCCGTACCCAATATCATTACTGAATTTGGCAATTATACTGTAGGTGAAAGTGGTGCTACTATTTATAAAGTGGTTGATGCAAAGTTACAAAATGATGTAGAATTGTGGTACATGCTCAATGGTTCCTTTATTACGCATCTTCCTGATACTTGGGCGAAAAATCAGAAGTTCATTGCATTAGCAATTAACAATTGGGATAGGCATTTTGCTCAGGTGCATTTAGGTGGCATTACTTGTGATAGCGATGATTACTATAACTCTGAGGCAAATAATCTTCATATTTTTATGCCATCACTCAACGGAATGCCCCAGTATGTTGGCTTCTTTCATACTGGGGCATATCAAGAATCTATTGGAGGCTATGGTGGTTTGCAGCATTGTCTTATCCCTGGTACACAACACCTTGTGATAAGTAAAGATGCTACTGGGCAATTACATACAGATGTATTTAGAAAAGAACAAAGAGCCGAAGATATGTTAAATATTTTAGGCTATTGAACCTTCAATCGTTTCTGTATTAAAAAAGCCTACAAGTTTCTTGTAGGCTCTATCAAAAAATGAAGAGAAATCTCTATTACTCCAAAAGTGAAGTTTTAATTCTTAATATAAAGTTTTACTAGTTGTTTAAATTCTTTATCATTCCTTATGTTTTTAAGATATCTTTTCTGGTCGTTCTTTATTTTATTACTATCAATTTCACGTGTTTTGAATGCCTTTTTAAACCACACTAATGCCTCGGATATATTCATATCTTGCGAATAGCTACAAGCCATTCCGTAAACAGCCTCGGCATTTTCTTCATCAAATTGCAATGCTTGACTAAAGTAACCTGATGCATCATCGTTTAAACCTAAATCTAAGTGTAACATCCCCATCATGTTATAGTAGGAAGGATCTGTTATGGAAGCATCTAACTTAGCAGCATCTAATAAATCCCGAACAGCATCATTATAATCTCCGGCAGCTTGGTGACTTGCAGCTCTTTTTAAAAAAGCATCAACGAATTGAGCATCTAGCGCCAGCGCATCGGTATAATAATTTACCGCTCTTCTATAGTCCCCTTGTTGGTGATAAGAATTACCAATTTCATAGTTAGCCATTTTAGCCTCGTAACCTAATGAAACAGCTTCATCAAAATCCTTAATGGCATTTTTCAAATCATTAAGTGCAGCAAAATTCATCCCTCTTTTAAAGTAAGCCTCTGCAAAAAGTTTATTTTCTTTTATAGCATCGTCAAACATTCTCTGAGCATCTTTATAGCTCTCATTTTTAAATAGAGCATAACCCAATCTATTCATTATTTCAGGATCAGATGAGTTTAACTTATACGCCCTATTGTAAGAAAGTACTGCATTTGAAAACTCGTTCAAGCTCATATAAGCATCTCCCATGCCTATAAGTGCTTCAACCTTACCTGGAATCAGTTCATTAGTTTTCTCAAAATCATATACAGCTCCTTTAAAGTCCTCTGTGAGGATTTTCATTGTTCCTCTTTCAAAATAAGCCTCACCGTATTTATCGTCATACAAAATGGCTTTGTTATAACTTTGTATAGCTTGGTCTCTATCAAATTGCAATGCTTGTAATTTCCCTAATTGAAACCAACCCTGAGAGAAATAAGGATCTATGGTTAATGCTTTATCGTAATAACCTTTAGCCTGCTCATAATTTTGATTATTAAAAGCGATATTCCCTTTATTAAAGAAGTCTGAAGTAATAGACTTAATTTTATTGAGATATTCATCTGAAAGACCTAATTTCCTAGCTCTAAAGAAATCTTCTTGTGCTTTTTCAATTCTATCCGTTTTTACTTGTAACACACCTCTTTCAAAATAAGCAAGTGGATAATCTGGATTGAGCTTAATTGCCTTATCAAAATCTTGAGAAGCTTTACTATAGTCATTCTTTGTAGTATAAATACGCCCTCTACTAGTTAACAGTACGGGTGCATCATCTTCTTTGATTAGTGCTTGTGTTAAATCAGATATTGCACCATCCGTATTATTTAATTTCAGTTTTACCTGTGCTCTGGCAGTATTGTATTTAGGGTCAGCACCTTCAATACCTATAATAACTGCATAATCTTCAATAGCTTTGTAATAGTACGAGTCATTATTTTCTCTTTGAGCCATGCTTACATAGTATTCGGCTCTGGTTGCTAAGGCATCTATGTAGTTAATATCTAATTCAATTGCCTCATCAAAATCTTTTAAAGACCTTTTAGTATCTCCTAATGCTAAGTAACATTTACCTCTTCCCAAATAATATTCAGGATTATCTTTTTCTCCCCTTAAAACCTTATTGTAATCTTTAATGGCTTCTTTATAATCTCCTGCAATATATTTTGAATCGAGATTTGCCTTTGCCCTAATGGTATTGTCTAACTGCCTGATTTTATCAGTTAGCCAAGTTTCATTAGGTTTTTGTTTCAAGGCTACTAAGTAAAAGTTCTTAGCTCTGTCATAAGACCTTGCTTTTAGTGAATTATCACCATTAAAGATTGCTTCTTGATAAAGCTCTTCTCTGTTAAATTTACCTGAAGTAATAATTCGGTTTATTTCATTGACCCTTTTTATAGCGTCTAATTTGTAAGGGTCAACATCTCTTGCTTCGTTAAAAGCATCTAAAGCCGTTTGATAATCTTCCTTTTCAAAAGCTATATTTCCTCTACTCATAGCATCTTGGTAAGTGGCTTCTTGATCTTTAAGAAGTTCTTCCATCTTTACTTTTGCTGCTTTCTGTACTTCAGAATTATCTAAAGCGATACTATTGATGTTGGTTGTGGCTGTTGAAGTAATCGTACTGACACCGGTATCTTCAGGAATTTCTTCAAACTCAAGCGGATTTTCGGGATTAAAAAATGAAACACTAATGATATAGGTTTCCCATTGGCTACCCTTTTTTTCAGCTTTAATATCGGCTACACGTTCAACTTTTTGATAAGGCAAT
>JBCDJE010000501.1:0-3878 GCA_038748185.1 Bacteroidota bacterium | reverse complement strand
TTTTTTAATTGTTTTTTTCTAATCAAAAAGGCAACACGATCAATAAATTCATCTTTATATCCTACTTCTCTTAGTATATCGGAAGTAATTTCTGCATGCATTTTCTTTAATTCTTCTCTCCATTTTAAATATCCGATCCTGTCCATAGGATAAGCATCTCTGGGTATTTCCCACCTACAAATATGTTGAGACCTGGCAGCAATTTGGAGTGCTTCAGAAGCTTCTGGTTTAAATTCTAAAAGCTTTTGTGTCATTCTTTGCGCATATAGGAGCTCTTTTGGGAATTCTTTGCCCTGATATAATTCTTTGTTGGGGTCTTGTGAGTTTTTCTTGTCTACTAATTGTATGGCTTGGTCAAACTTTGTCATAACCCAGATTTAATCTATAAAGCCAATATACACATTTCCATGCTTAACTTTTACAGGATAGACCGCTAATTTATATTTATCACCATTGAGGTTCGTCCCATCTTCAAGTGAAAAGGTTTTTTTATGCATAGGACAAGCCACTTTAGGGATGCCATTTATATCACCTATCATTCCACGAGAAAGTACCATTTCCATTTTGTGAGGACATAGATTCTGACATGCATACCATTTCCCTGTTCTAGTGAAATTAAAAACTGCGATTTGTTTACTTTTATATTTGATACATGCTCCTCCATTTCTAGGAAAGTCCATTTCATTACCTACCTTAAACCAAGTTGTTACATTATTTTCCGTTACGGTAAGGTATTCATTGAGTATATCTTGCATTCCTTTGACTTTTATATTTGGATGATGTTTTAATTTCCGAGTTGTATTATCCTCAGAAGAGACTAAAAGCTCAAAAAACAGCTTTTATGGATGCATGAGAATCACCATCTTTTTGGCATCTTCTGGTCTCTTAAAGGAACAAACACCAAATTATCATCATTATCATCTGAATTAATAAAATGCTTAAAGCGTTTCATCATTTCAGGGTCTTCGATTGCTTGTTTCCATTCGCACTCATATTTTTCAACTAAGCGCTGCATTTCATTTTCGAGCTCTTCAGCTATTCCCAGCACATCATTAATGACAACTTTTTTAAGGTATTCTATGCCACCATTAAGTTTTTCTAGCCAAGGTGCGGTTCTGGTTAGCGGTGCAGCAGTACGTATATAATACATTAAAAAACGATCTAAGTATTTTATACAGGTATCATCATCGAGCTGTTCTGCTAACAATTTGGCGTGTTTTGGTGTAGCACCTCCATTCCCACAAACATATAGGTTCCAACCTCCTTCCACGGCAATAATGCCAAAATCTTTACCTCTTGCTTCAGCACATTCGCGTATGCAACCTGATATGCCTCCCTTTAATTTATGAGGAGACCTTATTCCTTTGTATCTATCTTCAATTTTAATGGCAAAGCTTACGCTTTCATGCATTCCATATCGGCACCAAGTAGAACCTACACAGCTTTTTACGGTTCTTAATGCTTTTCCATAGGCATGGCCACTTTCAAAACCTGCATCAATCAGTTCCTTCCATATTAGAGGCAATTCATGTAATTGTGCACCAAATAAATCAATACGTTGCCCTCCTGTAATTTTTGTATACAGATTGAATTTTTTGGCTACCGTACCAAGAACAATTAATTTTTCAGGAGTAATTTCTCCTCCTGCAATGCGAGGCACGACAGAGTATGTTCCATTTCGCTGGATATTAGCTAAAAACTTATCGTTAGAGTCTTGAATTACTACTTGGCGGTTAGCAGTTTCCATGTATAGGCTGGCGAAGACTGAGGCTAAAATAGGTTTACAAGTTTCACAGCCATTGCCTTTTCCAAAAGTATTCAATGCTTCATCATAATTTTGTGTTTTGTTTATCTTTATAAGATCGAACAGCTCTTGTCGATTAAAATTAAAATGCTCACAAATAACTTCTTTAACTTCCTTACCAAGCGATTTAAGGGTAGCATTTACTAGATCTACCATCATAGGTTTGCACCCGCCACACCCAGTAGAAGCCTTTGTTTGTTTGATTACTTCAGGTAAAGAAGAGCACTCACCACTGCTAATTGCTGAGCGAATACTTCCCTTAGAGATACTTTCACAAGAACATATTTGGGCTGTGTCAGGAAAATCCATCACACTCCCCATTGCACTTTTTTCTCCTCCTCTTGATCCTAAAATGAGGTCTTCCGGGTTTTCAGGCAGTTGCATGTTATTCAAATACATTTGCAGCAAAGTGTTATAATCGGAAGAATCGCCCACTAAAATACCACCAAGTAATTTTTTACCATCTTTGGTCATATTAATGCGCTTATATATGCCGTGATAGTTACTTTCATATACAATACTTTGTGCCGTTTCATTTTCAATAAAAGGGTCACCAAAACTCGCTACTTCTGTTCCAATAAGTTTTAATTGAGTAGACATATCTATGGAAGTTTCCATCATTTTATCGCCTCCGGTGATCTGTTCTACGGCAACTTGTGCCATGTCGTAACCAGGGGCTACTAATCCATATATGCACTCATTATACAGAGCTACCTCACCAATCGCATAAATCGACTTATCTGATGTTTGCATTCGATTATTCACTCGAACGCCACCTCGATCTCCTACTTTTAGACCTGCTTTTACAGCTAGCTCGTCTCTTGGGCGAATACCTGCAGAAATTATCAGGATATCTACTTTTAGTGAGGTATCGTTTGAAAAATTCATTTTTTCAATGAACTTATCTCCAACTATAGCTTTTGTTTTTTTATTTAAATGAATAGTAATGCCCAGTTCTTCAATCTTACTTTGAAGCATGTCGCTTGCTTTTTGATCTAGTTGCCTTGGCATTAATTGGGATGCAAACTCTACTACATGTGTATCGAGCTCTAGTTTTTGAGCTGCATGAGCAGCTTCTAATCCTAATAAACCACCTCCTAAAATTGCTGCTTGTGTTTTACCCTCTTTTTTTATTTTAGAAGCGTACGTTTTAATAGCATCTAAGTCTTCGAGTGTTCTGTACACAAAAACGCCTGTTTTATTTACACCTTCGATAGATGGAACAAAAGGATAAGAGCCCGTTGCTAAGATCAAGTAGTCATAGTTGAAAAATTGATTTTTATGAGTGTATATCTTTTTATCTTTTACATCTATTTTAGTTATATACTCCATCGTATGTAGTACTATGTCATTTTCTTTGTACCAACTTAAAGGAGCAAGTAGTAATTCTTCGGAAGATTTCTCATCAAAATATTCACTTAAATGAACTCGGTCATATGCAGGTCTAGGTTCTTCTCCAAAAACAGTAATCTGGAATTCACTACTGTTGGGTTTTGCTATTAATTTCTCACAAAACTTATATCCTACCATTCCATTACCTACAACAATTATCCTTTCCATTACTACGTATTTTAATTAAAATTACGTAATTATACGTAATAAAAATACTTAAATCAATTTTATGAAAGAAATCTTACCAATTAGTCCATAAGAACTTACTTAGTACTGCTGTCTATCGTCTTATAAGTTTATGCAATACCTTTTTAGTATCGTTTAGGAAGGCAACAAAATAGTAGTTAATGATCCTGCTTTCTATTAAGTATAGAGAATCATCTATCCAGTCTCTGAGGAGTATTGCCCTTAGCATCGATTTGAAGATATGCTATCTTATACTAAAAATAGAGGTATATGAAAATGAGGTTTAACATAGGAACAAAATTCTTAATAGATAGGTATAAGTACTTTTGAAAAGTACGTAATCATAATTCAATACTTCCCAAGTATTAAATATTGAAAAATGAAAGTTTGTTGCATTCCTTGAAGCAACTACAAATTAAGGAAATATAGTTTTGTATTGTGCAAAACCATCAAGACAAAATAAGAGAAAGTGGCTTCCAGTTAAGAACCTTTTTAT
>JBCDJE010000500.1:0-3887 GCA_038748185.1 Bacteroidota bacterium | reverse complement strand
GGAAGCAACTAAATTTCAACCAAAAAATTCAGGTAAGAAAGAGATTTTCAATAATCCTTTACTTGAAAAACTCACTAGAACCCACATCTCTATTCCATTGATCATTTTTTATGGAATATCGGCCTATTTGCTTTATTTAGGCTTTGCACAAACAGCACTTTCTGCTGTTACCATAATTGGTGTTTTCGTTTTTGGCTTCTTGTTATTTACATGGATAGAATACAATGTACACAAACATGTATTTCATATGTTACCTACCACAAAATTAAGAGAAGATATACAATATAAATTTCACGGTGTACACCACGAATATCCTAAAGATAAAGCAAGACTTGCCATGCCTCCGGTAGTAAGTATTACTATAACAATTGCCTTATTTTATACTTTTAAATTTGCCATAGGAGACTATGTTTTTGCCTTTTTACCAGGTTTCCTTTCAGGTTACGCAAGCTATTTGGCGGTTCATTATATAGTTCATGCTTTCAGGCCTCCAAAAAATATTTTCAAAGTGCTTTGGGTGCATCACGGTATTCATCATTACAAAGAAAACGACAGAGCATTTGGTGTATCCTCACCCTTGTGGGATTACATTTACAGGACTATGCCAAGAGGTTAATTCAATCCGAAATATTTCTATTTAGAAGCCACTTAAAAAGTGGCTTTTCTTTTTTAATAGAATGGAAGTATATTGGAAACATAACATAATGATCAAGTAATATCTAAAAAATTATATTTTAATTATCAGTAAATGTAAAATACTGTTTCTCAAATACTTACTTTACTTTTATATAAAGGTAACTTTGATTAATTGTTTGGTTTTATTTTCAATTAGATTCATCATCAAAAACATCTTAACAAAAAATGCAACAATACATAACAACAAACAAAGAAAGATTTTTAGCAGAGCTCTTTACATTTTTAAGAATACCTTCTGTTAGTACAGATCCAAAATACAAAGAAGACGTATTAGAAGCTGCTGCGTTTCTTAAAGCAAAGTTGCTAGAAGCTGGGGCAGAAAATGTAGAAGTATGTACTACAGCGGGCTATCCCATTGTATATGCTGATAAAATTATTGACCCAAAGCTACCTACTGTATTAGTTTATGGGCATTATGATGTACAGCCTGCTGACCCTCTTGAGTTGTGGAAATCTCCTCCTTTCGAACCAGAAATAAGAGATGGAAAAATTTATGCCCGAGGTGCATGTGATGATAAAGGGCAAACCTACATGCATGTAAAAGCTTTTGAGGCGATGATGCAAGCAGATAACCTACCTTGTAACATTAAATTTATGTTAGAAGGTGAAGAAGAAAGTGGTTCTGATAATTTAGAAATCTTTGTGAAAAATAATAAAGAAAAAATAGCAGCAGATGTGATTCTTATTTCTGATACAGGCATTATAGCCAATGATGTACCTGCCATTACTGTGGGATTACGGGGGATGAGTTATGTAGAAGTAGAAGTAACAGGACCCAATCGCGATTTACACTCAGGCTTGTATGGTGGTGCGGTACCTAATCCTATTAATATTTTAACTAAAATGATTGCCTCCCTAACAAATGAGAAAGGTAAAGTATCTGTACCAGGGTTTTATGATAAAGTTTCAGAATTAAGTGAAGCAGAAAGGACTGAGTTAGCCAAAGCCCCTTTCGACCTTAATTTTTTTAAAAATGAAATTGGCTTAAAAAATATTGAAGGCGAAGCAGGTTACTCTACACCTGAGAGAATTTCTATTAGACCAACGCTCGATGTAAATGGTATTTGGGGAGGTTATATAGATGAAGGCGCCAAAACTGTTATCCCCTCAAAAGCTTCTGCTAAAATTTCTATGCGTTTAGTACCTTTCCAAGAACCGGAAGAAATTACTAAATTATTTACTGAACACTTTAAAGCGATTGCGCCAAGTAGCGTAAATGTAAACGTTACTGCTCATCACGGTGGTAATCCAGCAGTTATCCCAACAGATTCTATTGCTTACCAAGCAGCAAGCAAAGCCATGGAAAAAACTTTTGGTAAAACACCAGTTCCGATTAGAGGAGGTGGCAGTATCCCTATTGTAGCTATGTTTAAAGAGGAACTTGGACTTGATTCTATTTTAATGGGTTTTGGGCTTGATTCTGATGCCATACATTCCCCTAATGAACATTATGGCGTTTTTAATTTTATGAAAGGCATTGAAACTATCCCTTATTTCTATAAGTACTACGCTGAAATGATGCAAAACCAATAACATAGTACGCTCAAAATGTAGATGGTTAAGTTACAAGAATTACATATTTTTCTCCTTCTAATCTCACTTCTCATATCTTGTAAAAAAGAGTTAAGCTGGAAAAATAAAGTAGAAAAATCAGGTACATATGCATCACCAAGAGCAGTAGATTTAAATAATGACGGTGTTAAGGATATAGTTTTAGGTGCCGGAGGAAATCAAGAATGGGAAGCTTCAGAAAATGGTGTTTTAGCTTTTAATGGGAAAGATGGTTCTTTACTTTGGAAAGCCGCTTGTAGAAACCAGATAGTAGGCTGTCCTGTCTTTATGGATATTACAGGAGATGAGATTGAAGATATTTTTATAGGTGGAAGATCGGCTCAATTTATAGCATTAAATGGGAAAGATGGGACGGTGATATGGGAATTTATGCCAACAAATACTCAACAAGACTATTTTAACGATACTACTATCCTCAATTTTTTTAGTCCTGTTTTCATTCCTGACCAAGATAAAGATGGTACAGATGACATATTAATATCTTATGGCGGTTTTGTAAAAGCAGATCCTTTTGTAAGCAAAAGGCCCGTTGGGTATTTAAAAGTATTCTCAACCCAATCTGGTAAGATCCTCGCAAAAGCAGCTATGCCCGATGGTAAAGAAACCTATATGTCTCCAATAGTTCAAAGACAAAATAATCATTCAAAAATATTTTTTGGCTCAGGTGGCGAAACTATTGCTGGTAATTTTTACGTCACAACTTTAAAAGATATAATGGATGGGAGTATCACAGATTATAAGACTTTAGCAAAGGGAAACACAAAGGGTTTTATAGCACCACCTGTTTTGGTAGATATTACTGAAGATAATATACTAGATGTTGTCATAAATGCTTTTGAAGGTGTCACGATTGCCTTTGATGGTAATACTTACAACATATTATGGGAAACACATATTGGAAAAGCTTATGAAACGCACTCACAACCTGCGATAGGACAATTTACTGGCGATCTTACTCCCGATTTTTTCATCAACTTTGGAAAAGGCAAATGGCCTGATATGGTAGGAGCTATACAAATCTTAATTGATGGTAGTACAGGAGAAATAGAAAAATTGGATTCCATTGGCTATTTACAATATGCTTCGCCTATTCCATTAATACATTCAGGTCAACTTTACAATGAAATACTTTTTCCTGTAAATGAGAAATTACCAACCGGATACACCCTAACTTCTGGGCTACCTGAATTCAAATATCAAAGTAATTTATTTTTATTTCAACCTAATACCCATACTAAAATAAGCCTTCTGAGAGAATCAGGCACCAATATAGGTTCAACTATTCTAATTGAAGACCTTGATGACAACGGTATTTCAGAAATCATTTTTGTACATAACAACAACCAATACGATGCCTTTAAATTTGAAGGAATAAGTATCCATTGTTTTTCTATGCCCAATTATTCTAGTAAATGGAATCAGTATATGGGTGCAAAATCGAATAGTATTTACACCCATTAATGCTTACCATTATCTTTCACCGCTTACAAAATCTTCTAAATATTGATAGTTTTGAGTAAGCTTGCCTTCTTCAGCTATGGTTGCACCACTAATCATCCCATGTTTATCTTCACCGAAAAGTTCTGGTAAAACATAAGAAAGCATCATATTCCCTAAAG
>JBCDJE010000499.1:0-3904 GCA_038748185.1 Bacteroidota bacterium | reverse complement strand
GATAAAACTGAAATTATTTTTAGGAATAATGCTATTGAGCACTTTGCTCAGTTTCACTTTTCATCCAATTCCTATAAAAGATAAGCTAAAAACGCTCATTGAAAATGATTACACTTACCTGAAAGAATTTTATACCTATCTCCATAAAAATCCTGAAATTTCACTATTTGAAAAAGATACCTCAAAAAAGTTAGCAGAAGAACTCAGGAAAATCGGATTTGAAGTAACTGAAAATTTTGGAGGATATGGCATAGTGGGTGTTTTAGAAAACGGGGAGGGACCAACTATTCTTTACAGAACAGATATGGATGCATTGCCAGTAATTGAAAAAACCAACCTTCCTTATGCAAGTACTAAAAAAGCTGAAGATGAGAATGGTAATCTGCTGAGTGCGATGCATGCTTGTGGACACGATATGCACATGACAGTATGGTTAGGCACTGCTCGTGCACTAAAAAAATTAGCAGGTGATTGGAAAGGCAAGATTATCTTTATTGGTCAACCTGCTGAGGAAATTGGCAAAGGTGCCAGATTAATGCTCGAAGCAGGGTTATATGAAAACTTTGGAGTGCCGGATTATGGAATTGCTTTGCATTGTAGTCCGAATATTCTTGCTGGTATGGTAGGTTATGGAAAAGGCTTCACCATGGCAAATACCGAATCAGTAGATATTATTGTGAAAGGGCAAGGCGCACATGGAGCATCTCCTCATAAATCAATTGATCCTGTGGTACTGGCTTCTTTAATAGTGATGGATTTACAAACCATAGTAAGCAGAAATACTGACCCTACTGATCCTGCAGTGCTAACTATAGGTTCTATACATGGAGGTACTAAACACAATATCATCCCCGATGAGGTAAAACTACAACTTACCTTACGCTCTTACACTGAAAAAACAAGATTAGGACTGCTTGAAGGTATCAAACGTGTTTGCAAGGGTCAGGCAATAGCCGCTGGATTGCCTGAAGATAAGCATCCGGAAGTAAAAGTTTATGAAGGTTATACACCAGCCAATTATAACGATCCAGTTTTAACAGATAGACTGATCCTTTCATCTTCAGAAGTAATTGGTAAAGAAAACGTGATAGATGCTGCACCTTTAATGATTGGTGAAGATTTTTCAAGGTATGGAAGAACTAAGGAAGACGTTCCAACTGTTTTATTGTGGTTAGGTACAGTAACTCCTGAGCGAGTAGCCGAATTTGAGGCAAAAGGGGCTGATGTTCCCGGATTACATTCTCCATTCTATTACCCCGATACTGAGAGTTCTATTAGAACAGGTGTAGCTGTGATGACTTCAGCAATCATAGATCTCACAAAAGGAGATAAGCAGTAGAATTTATCCAAATTGGAAGGGGTTTTCAAGAGAAAACGGCTTTTTAAGTATTGTTCATTTCAATGTTAACCAAATAATAAATTATTCGAATACGAATCTGTTTTCGGTTTTTTGCTTATCTAAGCGAAAAAAGTATTTTTCAGACTGGTAATGCATGCTAATGACATTAATCTGGCTTTCAAAAAGTTCAATGAAGGTGGTATTAGAAATGGTACAGTATGTAAATGGTTTAACTTGTTTGGATTGAAAGTATACCCACAAGGCATCATTTTCTATTTCACTTTTCAGATATACGAGATTGAGAGGCTTCCCATTAGTTGAGATACTGAATTTGCTTAGCAAATAGTTGTTTATTTTGTTGTGAATTACTCTCTCTGCAAGATGCCCTTCTATTTTTATTATTTCTCCTGTTTGGTTACGAATAGCATCCTCTAAGTCATCAGTAAAAACTTTCATTCTAATTTGCAAGCTGCTATTGAGATAGTCAATTTCACAAACACTTAAATATATTGCATGGTATGTATGAGCTTTTTCAGAAGTACTAATATTCAAGTCAATGTACCGCCAATTAAAAACTAACAGAAGCCATCCGATGAAAAAGAACTGTAAATTTTTCATACTGGTTAAATTAATGAAATATATTTGTTCTGAATCCTCGCAAAATTGCTTTGAAGAAAATACTAAGTTTTTTGTTGATAAGTTTGGTGAAGTTTTACCAATATGCTATCTCTCCTATGTTTCCTGCAGCTTGTAGATATACGCCAACTTGTAGCCACTATGCAGTAGAAGCCTTACAAAAACACGGACCATGGAAAGGTTTATTACTCGCGATAAAGAGAATTGCTTCCTGTCATCCTTGGGGGGGGAGTGGTTACGATCCTGTACCAAAGAAAGAGAAATAAGAAAAGTTTATTATTGCTAAAACTTAGTTTATTGTAAAGTTATGGGGAATAGCTATTAAGATCAAAAAATCTAAATTTTAGTATCCAATTTGAAAGTGAATTTGTTTTGCAATATAAAGCTGTAAAATACTACAATTAATATTTTTATTATTCTGGAAGGAGTTGGATAGATTTCGAGTAAGTCAACAAATAGCTTCATACATCCATAACTTAAGATAATTCCCCCCATCCCTACTAACATATATCTGTAAAGTTGAACCTTGCCTTGCAAATTAGAATCCTTAAAGGAGATGTACTTATTCAATAAAAATCCGGTGAGGAAAGTAATTGGAAAAACCATAAATAAGGCTGCTATATGAGGGCTAAGAACAACCAGTGATAAATCAAGGTTTTGTTTGCTCAAAATAAAATTATAGAAAAGAAAGTAAAGTACTGAATCCATGAAAAGATTACACCCTCCGCAAAATGCATACCTGTACATTTTTAATGATAAAATTGGCTTAAACAGAAAGTAGAACCGGTCAATAAATGATATCAGAAATCTTCGCACTATGAATTTTTTGAGCTATTAGAGCCACAAAAGTAACATAATGATTTAACTGTAAGTATACAAAGCAATATGGTTTGGAAAATAATCCCCATAATATTCAGTATGAAATCATGTCAGTTTTGAATAATTCGAAATCTTAGTATCTTCTAGATGCCCCGCCGAATCTGCGATTTGGTTATCTTTTATCCGAAACTTTAAAATATGTCAAACACTACTATTAATACTGTAACGATATGATCAGAAAAATCCAACTCATTCTCATTCTTAACTTACTTTCATTTCAAATACTTGCTCAAGATTCACCAACTTCATTTGGGGAAAGAATTTCATTCAATTCTGAAATTCTTAATGAAGAAAGAGAGATTTGGATTTATACCACCGAGTACTATGACTTTAGTGAAGATAGCTATCCGGTATTATACTTACTTGATGCTGAAACACAATTCGGTCATATAACTGCTATGGTAGACTATTTATCCGCTGCTTTGAGAATTCCGGAGCTAATTATTGTAGGGATTCCTAATATCGATCGAGTAAGAGATTTCACCCCTATTCATTCGTTTGAAGGTTTAGATGGAAAAGTTGATAGTACCCTATTCATGAATTCTGGAGGAGGAGACAATTTTCTCTCATTCTTAAGAGAAGAGTTGATACCTTTTGTAGATAAAAACTATAGAACCCAACCCTACAGAATACTGGAAGGGCATTCTTTAGGCGGTATGTTCACTACATATACACTGCAAAAAGAACCTGAATTATTTCAAGCATCTATTACTATTAGTCCAGCATTTTATGGGAAAAATACACAGACACTTAGTAAGTTTTCCGAACGAATTAGGCATTTAGAACTGAAAAGTAAAATGTTTTTATCGATTGGGAGTGAACCCAGATTACAACCTGGCTTAGATTCACTTATTTATATTTTATCAAGTGTCTCATCTGATAGTTTGGAATGGGATTATAGAAAATATTTAGATGATGATCATGCATCAGTAGTTCATATAAGTACTCACGACGGATTGAGGTATATTTTTAAAGACTGGTGGATAGATTTAAACGATCCTAGCAACTTACCCAGCTACAAAGAAATACAAAAACATTTTAAACAACTTT
>JBCDJE010000498.1:0-3905 GCA_038748185.1 Bacteroidota bacterium | reverse complement strand
GATGGAAAAAGATACGATCCCTATTGAGTTTTACCAATTAAAAGCCCAATCTCCGGATGTGCTGGGGTGTGATTTTCATCCAAATGTAATGCAACACCAACACAATGCGACAGAACTAACAGCATACATTAAAGAAAAAATGAATTGGTGAGTATTCGAAATATCAAATTTTCATTAAAGCTTCGAAGAAGCCCATCGTTTCTCCTTTATTTTTAGCGATGAGCAGTGGCAAATGATGATTTATATATGTGAACTTTTCTGCGAAACTGCCCATCAATATAGATGATGCAGATGTTCTCCCTTTTGATCCGATAATAATCAAATCGAAGGGTTGCCTGCTAATGTATTTATAAGTGTATTTTGCTACTTTCTCTGGTTTAGCAAGAATCATTTTACAGGGTATATCATTTTTTGTGATGCCCAACTTCTCATAAAATACTTTTAGTTCTTTATAGCAATGCTCTTGCATGATGTCGGCAAATTCTTGATAACCCTTGCCTGTTTTATGATAGCCCAAAGGCACAGAATAACCATGAGTACAGGCAACCGTGGCTTGTGTCCTTGCTGTAATATCCAATGCATAGTGCATAGCAAGTAATGAATGTGATGAAAAATCGAGTGGTACAGCAATTCTTTCAATATTATTTGTGGGATTTTCAGGAACAAACAGTATAGAACAATAAGCTTTTAATGCTATTTTACTGGAGATAATGCCTGAACCTTTAAGATTCTTTTTGCGACCCAGTATAATCATATCTGCATCGCGGTATTTTGCCCACTTTAAAACCTTCTCAATAGGGTTACCATCTTTTATCTCTATGACCTTTTCTACTATCAGCCTACTGTCAAAGTATTTTTCTAGCTCTTCTTCTATTTTTCTACGTATTCCCTCATCGACAGGAGCAAATAATTCAGGATATTTTTTTTTTATTGCTTTTGGTAGCTCTAAGTCTTTAGCTACATGCATAAAGTAAACTCTTTCTATAGAAAAGATTTTACAAACCAAGGCAGCATAGCGGATCAAGACCTCATCCATATAGCTAAGGTCCAGACCAACAATAATCCGCCTAATGTTTACGACATTTTTGTCTGGACTTTTCATCAGTTTAATTTTATTTAATTTTTTGAATTTACAGAAAATTGGAGTGTATTTAAGAACTTACATAAATATTCATCATGGCAAATTCACAAAGTAAAATGATGAAAATCTATGTTCTCCTCATCATTTTACTTAAAAATTATAATTATTAAAAATCTTTTTTAATTGTGTGACCTAATTCAGGTCACCTATTTTTAATAATGGGTAAGATAAATGCTATGTTAAATAAAAACTAATAGCAAGAGGTAGTTAGGAATAAGAATTAATGCAGGTTTAGATTATACACTATCCCTATTAGTATATACGGGAAAAAGCGTATAAAAGCTGTACATCATTCAAAGTTTTTAAATGAGTCCTCTAATTAAAAAGAGTGCTGCAAAAGCTATAATAGCATATAATTCGGGAAAAACAGCAAGGATTAACGTTTGCCCAAAAACGTTATTTCCAGCACCTATGCTATCAATACCGTTCGCGCATACTCTTCCTTGAAAGATGCCTGAAAATAATCCGGCAATTCCCAATGCCAGTCCGCCTCCTAAAATTGCAGCACCTTGTAATAGTGTCATTTCTGCGGTTATAAGATCTTGTAAAAGAAAAAAACCAGCAAACCCATATAATCCTTGTGTGCCGGGTAATGCACTTAGAGTAATGTAAGAACCAAATGCATCAGGTCTTTTTCGAAGTGCTCCAATAGTAGTCATAGCGCTGTTGGCTGTACCAATAGCACTGGCAGTTCCCGATAAGCCTACCATAATGCCAACACCTAAAAATGCTAGTATAAGCGGAAGATTATTTGCGATTTCCATAATTTTTCAAGTTAAGTTAAGATGAAATTAGAATTATTGATATTTTAAATAGTTTCTGGTTTTTTAAAAGCTTGAAAATCCTCGCCTCCTCCTTCAAATTTGGCATTGTTGTAAAACTCTACAAAAGTAAGCCGCAATGGATGTACTGATGCTCCTAAAGCTGCGAGTAAAAAGTTGAGTGTATGACCAAAAATCAGGAATATAACGGCTACTATTGTTCCTACAACTCCTCCCATCATTCCTATACCAATTTGGTTTACTACTAAACCCAAGACGGATGAAGAGACACCCAATGCGAAAAGACGCACATAAGAAAGGGTGTCGCCTAAGAGATTAGTAAAAATGAAAAATAAAGGTAAAAGACTACCTGTTGAGCGTTTAAATAATGGGATTGACATATCGTGAAAAAAAACAATTATAATGATCCCACTCCATAACATAATCTTTGCCGCACCAATCCATGGAATAAAAAATTCGGATTGCTGCATACCCCCTAGAAAGTAAACTACTGCTCCAACAATAATGAGAAATTTACCTATGGGTTGCAGGGTATGAATTATTGAATGGTAGTACCAATTTTTTATAGCAGAAATAATTACGGCAAATAAGATTTGAAATAACCCGATCATGATAGCTACATTAAAAGCATTAAATACAAATGACTGATCGTCGGGTATGAAAACGTATTGAGAAAGAAAATTGAAAAAGGGTATATCTTGATTTTCCAATAAAGAAAGGCCAAAGAAACTTCCAGATTTTATAGTACCCATAAGCATGGTAAGCGCGCCGAGTACTATACCTAATATGGCAAAGTTTTTGGCATTTTTAAATAAAGTAAACCAACTAATAATACTTGCCAATAATAAGATAAAACCATATCCGCTATCACCCAAGCAGTAAGCAAAAAAAATAGGATAGAAAACTGCTATAAATGGAGTAAGGTCCATTTCGTGGTAATGGGGAAGTTGAAAAAGTCTTGTGATAGGCTCAAATAACTTAGGATAAGACTTATTTTTAAGTAGTATGGGTACTTTATCACCATGTTCAGGTTTTTGAATGCTAAATGCTAGTTTTTGCGTTTCTAAAAAGTTTCTAATTTCACTTTCAACTGTTTGGGGAAACCAGCCGTTTAGCTGTAAAATTTTTCCTTGGGCGTAGTCTTTGTAACTCAAGTTTACTTGTTCTCTTAACTTTTCAAAAGCAGTTTTGGTCATTGCTTCTTTAAGTAATTCTTCATAGACGTATAAGTCGCCTAATGTGGTTTCCTTCTTAGCGACTTTCTCTTGATTATTAGAAATTTCTTTTTGGGTCTCTTTAAGCGCTTTTTCCGGAAGTTTTACCCTTTCAAAAGGAATTTCCGGCAGCTCTACATTTTTTGAAAAGATGACAAAATAGACCATATTATCTGTTCTATTTATTACCGCATAAGTCAAATTTTTAAAATCGTAATCTTTAAAACTTTTTTGGGGGGCACTAAAAAACAGCGTTTCTATACCGTGTTTTTTTAATTTCTGAATGTTTTGGATATTGAAATCTCCCCAGGGGGCTAAAAGTTTTTGTTCTTTTAGCAGCTGTTCTCCCTGGTTTTTAAGGTGTTCCGTCTCTTTCCTTAAAGCAATAATATTTTCTTTTATATGTACGGGATCTTTACCAAACTTTTTAGCAGCTGGCGTCCCTCTATCGGTATTTCCTGATGTTAGCTGTTTGTGAGTATTGCCATTTTTCTGACTTGCCAAAATCTCGATTGCTTTTTGGAAGGCTTGTTTTTTGTTTTCCAGATGAAGCGTTGTATCATTCTCAATTTCTTCTTTTAATTCGATATGTACAGCCCCAAGCTTTTCTAGTTGTTGAGTAATATTTTCCTTATCGCGATAGAAAACCAGTAAGGTTAATTTTTTCATAGGTGTTTTCATAAGGCTTCTTCGGTTTGTGCTTTAGTTTTTATCATTTTTTGGGCTGCCTTGGTAATATTTTCCTTATCTTCTAAAAAGCGTTTTATT
>JBCDJE010000497.1:0-3915 GCA_038748185.1 Bacteroidota bacterium | reverse complement strand
GTATCATTTAATATTTTTTCCATCTTTCGCAGGTTATGATAATAAAGGCTTAATTTTGATTTTTTTAATATTACTAATAGCAAGGTGATCTAATCTTTTAAAATAGAGGAGCTAAAAAGCAGCATGATCTTTATACTATCTAACTGTTTGTTGTAACATTCATAAACTTGTTCAATTATTGATAAAAACTATAATTTAATTACAAGTGAAGTTGATAAAGCTTTTATTACTATTTATTCTTTTTACAAATTTCGCAAGTGCTCAATCACTCACCAGTAGCGATAATTTAAAAATACAATACGAAGCTGTTGAATTTATTAAGGAATTGGAGTTACTAATGAATACTTTGGTTTCTCCCGATTTGAGTAAACTAGAAAGAGATTTATTAAAAAGAAACAGTTTCCAAGAATCGGCAAATCAGATTTTTTTAGATAATAAGGTAATAGTTGAAGACGATATTGATCCGAGTTACTATAAAACTGGCGAAAAAATAAAAGACCTTAGCATAGAAAGGTATTTAAGCGATCTGGACTTATTCTATTCTAAGAACAGAAAGAAAACTATTCGTTTTAGCAATATCAAAACTTCTGAAGTTAAGAAGAAAAACTATGTATTTTTAGAGGTGTATTTTGAAAGCAAATTTACTGGGAATCATCTGGCTATTTCAAAGGCTTATCGTCCTACAAAAAGAGTTGCCACCATCATTGCTCGAAAAGAAAAACGCAGTTGGAAAATGCTGATTGGTAGCATTGTATTTTACGATTCTCGTAAACACTCATTTGTATATAAAAGCCAGCAAGTAGTTAAAAATTCATTACCTACAACAAGCACAACTACTAATACTGAAATGCCTGTGCCAAAGAAGGTATCAGTTATTAAAGATAGAATTATTACAGTAGGTGCTAATGTAGGATTTGCTTTTGGCTTTAATCAAGCAAGTTTAGGCTTACATTCACAAGTATATTTGGCTGATTACTTAGCAGTCGGTGCACATTACAATTATTTTGCTCCAGTTAGTGTGAATGGATTTACTGAAAGAAGGTGGGGGTTAGATTTTGATTTTAACTATGTATTTGAGAGGGAAAATGCCAATAAAATACCGTATACAATATTAGGTTTGAATATACTAAGACAAACCCAAGATAATAATAATGATCCAGTTCCTGATTCTACTGATACGTTTGGGGGGGTAAACCTTGGGGCTGGTATGGAAATCATATCACAGCGTAATATGGTATACTTTGGCCAGGTAAAATATACAAGTGGGCAAGCCAGTCATTTCTTAATTACAGCAGGTATCCGTTTTAAATTTAAAATTAATTAAAAACTATTCAGAAGAAATACAATTAAACTAGTTCTAGAAAAAATCTTCAAATACAATATTTACTCTCAATACAACTAAGTTAAATGTTTAGTAGGTATCACAAGTATTGGTTATAAAAACCAATATAGATCAATTCTCAAGTGATGAATGTTGGATATGCCTTTTATTTTTTGAGCAAAATTGTAATAACAATCTATAAAAATGATTGTAATACTATATAGTATCATTTCTCGCTTTTTAGAATCCTGATATATTAGGATTATTTTTTACCTAAGGCTAAATGAAGTTTTCAAATTGTCATTTTCTTTTAATCTCTTTTATTCTATTATTTTCTTTCTCTGCTTTTTCGCAACAAGGTTTTGTGAAAGGTGAAGTAGTGGAAGTAGGTACTGAGCAACCTATACCAGGAGTACAGGTTTTTTATACATCTAATAAAGGAGTAAGTACCGATTTAGATGGATTATTTAGTCTGGAGTTAGCTTCAGGGAGTTATGAATTTATTATTAGGCACATTTCTTATAAAATCGATACCCTACCTATTGAAATTGCTCCCGGAGAAAGCAAACTAGTAAAAATAGCATTGATGCCAGCTGTAAATCAGCTAGAGCTAGTAAGCATTACTGCTAATAAATACGAAAAAGATGTAATGACAGAACCTGTTTCAATTGAAGTAATAAAACCTGTTTTGTTAGAACAAGTGAATATTACGCGCATAGATCAGGTACTTGAAAAAATACCTGGTATTACAGTTGCAGATGGGCAAGTAAGCATTCGCTCGGGAAGTAGTTATGCATTTGGTTCAGGAACAAGAGTTCAGATGATACTCGATGGACTTCCATTAATTAGTGCTGATAGAAATGATATTCGTTGGAATTTTTTTCCTGTTGAAATGACAGGTCAGTTAGAAGTATTAAAAGGAGCTTCTTCTACCTTGTATGGTTCTTCTGCACTAAATGGCGTAATTCATTTAAGGACTATGGATGCTGGAGAAGAACCTATTACCGAAGTTACTACCTACTATCAGGTGTTCGATAAGCCGGAAAATAAAGCACAAGCATGGTGGGAGAGTGCTCCTTTTGAATACGGAGTAAGTTTTAAACATGCAAGGCAAGTAGGTCTTTTCGATATAATTGCTTCAGGAAATTATATTAGTACCAATAGCTACATTAGAGGTGGCGACAGCATGCAACAACGCTACTTTTTAAAAATAAAGAAGCGAAAAAAAAACTATTATGGGTTAGAACTAAGCTTACTTGCCGGAGTTATGGATAGCCAAGAGGCTGATTTTCTTTTTTGGGAAAATGATAACGAAGGGGCTTTTGTTCCTTTTGGCGGAGACAATCCTAATAACGATTTTGGGATAATAGATTTTGACAGAAGGCAATTTACTTTACAACCACAAATAATCTATACTGATAAAAAAAGAAATAAGCATTTACTCAATACAAGGTATTATCAATTTGAAACTCTCAATTTTGTAGAGAATACTTTTTTCTCACAATACACGGCTGATTATCAATACCATACAAGCCTTGGTAATAGAATTAAACTTATTGGTGGAGCCACAGCCCAGTATTACGATGTAACTGATCCTAATGGTATAAGCAATAGAACAGGCAATAATGTATCGGCTTATTTACAGACCGAATATATTTGGCAAAAGTTTTCAGGTAGCCTAGGTGTTCGTTACGAATATTTTGATGCAGAAGGACTTTCAGAGCAACAAATTCCAGTAGTAAGGCTGGCTGGAAATTACAGATTGAACTTCCGAACTAGTCTGAGGGCTTCTTTCGGGCAGGGTTACCGCTTCCCCAGTTTTGTTGAAGCCTTTTTAGATCAATCAGATGCAGCAATTCCCATTTTTCCCAATCCCGATTTGCAACCTGAGTACGGTTGGAATGCTGAGCTAGGTATAAAAAAACAATTGGGCAACGGCGATTTTATAACATACCTTGATGGAGCCTTATTCGTGTCTGAATATTTTGATATGATTGAATTTAGACCGGGAATTTTTATTCCTGACTCATTAGAAGTGCCTGCCGATGAGCGTCTAGATTATATAGGAGTACGAAGTGAAAATTTGGATCGTACCCGAATAGGCGGTTTTGAGTTTTCTGCAACCGGAGAAGGAAAGTTGCAAGGAATTCCTTTTAGGTTATTAATGGGCTATACGTATACCTATCCAGTTTTCTTAGAAAACAATAGTGATCTTATCTCTTTTACAGGGTATGCGGAAAAGTTTTTTAAAAGTATTTTTAGTAATGATGATGATATTATTGAACCCATGCTCAGGTACCGCCAGCGACACTTGATAAAAGCAGATTTGAGTATAGAACCGGGTAATTTTTCATTTGGTACGGATATACGATATTATAGTTTTATTGAAAGAGTTGATGCCTTTTTAGGTATAGCAATTCCCGGTGTTGACAGCTATAGAAATAGAAACGATGCTGGAGAATTTATTTTGAATTTAAGATTAGGATATGATTTTGGAAAGCTTGGAAGTTTGAGAACCATAATAGCTAATGTACTTAATAGAGAATATTCACTCAGATATGCACGTATGGATCCCCCTCGAAATTTAACGTTTC
>JBCDJE010000496.1:0-3924 GCA_038748185.1 Bacteroidota bacterium | reverse complement strand
GCAAATAATCCTTTTAGTTAAATATAAATAATAGATAGCTTGTTGTGTATTCAGAAACTTATATGAAGTTAAATAAAATATTTCACTAAAATCATTTTAAAATGAAATTTAACAATTACTTCAGCACTTTTACCCAACCTTTGCACTCTGCACCAAAAGGTGAAACTAATCTGTAATGATATACTGCATTAGGTAAATCTTTTGCTCCCCATTCTCCTTTATAATTCTCACTCTCATAAACAACTTCCCCCCATTTATTAAAAATTTCAAGCTGCCAACCTTCTCTCCTACTTGGTATAATAAAATGCTCATTTATATCATCATTATTAGGTGAAATGGCATTAGGTGGCACTACTTGCTCTACAAGTACTCGTCTACTGAAGTTCTCCGTACATTCACCTTGTGTAGCATAAAGTGTTATAATGTAATTACCAGTATCAGGATAAGTATAAAGCTCAGGAGTTACATCTGTAATTTGTACACCGTTTCCTAAATCCCAAAGAAAAGTATCTGCACCTTCGGAAAGATTTTGAAACTTTAACGAAGGTTTTTTTCCACATTCCTCATCAAGTGAAATATCAAATGCTGCTTTAACTTCAGGAAATACATTTACTTGCACTGTGGTATCAAAATAACAGTCGTTTTTATTGAATACCCTGACAGAATAGATGGTATTCTCAGTAGGATTAGCCATAGGCCGAGCTGATAAGGGATTATCTAACCCAACAACTGGAGACCAAGTATAAGCCACACCACCAGATACTGAAAGTTGTACAGATTCACCCAAACAAATATTTTGATCTGATGATATTGTTACATTTCTGGCAAAAAATGCTGATGGTACTAGCCCAATTTCAAACTCTACAGTATCTGTATCGGAACATTCACCATTGATGCCTATCAATATTATTTGATAAATACCAGGCTCATTATAAGTAATCATTCCGGGGTTTTCGTCCTCAATTATTCTACCATCACCAGTAAGCCAAGCATATACTGCAACATTTTCTGAGTTATTAATTATTTCTGCTTTTGTAAGTGTATCGCAAGTTTCAATAATATTTACTGTAAAATCAGCTATCACCTCAGGTTGAACACTTATTGTAACCATGCTATCTGCACGGCATCCAAAATCATTAATCATTGTTACTGTATAAGTAATTGTTTCTGCCGGAGTAGCTATTGGATTTGCTGTATTAGGGTTACTGAGATAAGTCTGTGGTGACCATCTATATGTAGAGGCTCCGCTTGCAGAAAGCTGAAACGTTTCACCTCCACAAATAAAACCACCATCTCCTACTGCAAACTCTTGCTTACCAACACTTACAGTATCGTTAAATACATCTTCAAATAAGCAGGTTACAGGGTCAATAACTGCAAGCTGTACTAAATAATCGCCCGCCTCTTGGAAAAAAAAGTTGAAATCAGTATCAGAAGTAGATACTTCTTCTCCATTAATTGTCCAAGAAAAATTTTCGCCTCCTCTACTTGTATTTTTGAATGTTACTGATGTAGGAGAACAAGGTATGTCAGGAGTGTATTCAAATGATGCTTGCAATATGGCTAAGTCAAATTTAAAAGCAGCATTATTACACCTCGTATTTGTACCACCCTGCTCATTTCTTGAGTCATTCACCCTATCGAATGCATTCGGAGTTACAGGATAGTTACTATCTCCACAAGAACAAACCGCATGATATACTACTCCTTTTTTATTAAACCGACTTGTACCTCCATCAACATGTTCACCTGTACCCATATCGCCACCAAAATAAGTGGCATAAAGCAATTCATCAGCATTTGCTGAAAGCACCATTAAATAAAAATCATTTCCATCTGTATCGGATTGATAAGCGTTATTCGTTATAGGCATTCCAAAAGTAAAACCGCCTACATAATTTTCATCTACTGCATTTACACTTCCACCCCAACCTGCTAAGTATATATTTGAACATTCATTCACCAGCAAAGCTGTAGGACAAATATCTGGTGATCCACTTCCTGAACCTATAACAGTTGAAAAAATCGTAGTTTTTAATCCAGCCCCAATTTTGTGAATAAACTGTCCACTACCTGGGTTTGAATAAGTATTTACTGAGACAGGATACTCACCACTCGTTTGCCCAAAAACAGTAATATTATCAGCAGCATCAAGATCTAACAAATAAACTTGATCATAATCGCTTGTACCTATATAAGTAGATGCAATTACTTGTGTCCCATCGTTTGATACAATGCTAATAAAGCCATCACTGCTTCCTTCTTGATAATCTTCGTTTAGCACACCTGAAGTCGTTGGGAAGTCACGACTTGATGTACCACCAACTACAATGAGTTCATTTTTATCATTTAGTTTGATATTATACACCGCATCATTACCACCCCCTCCTAAATAACTACACCAAATTAAATTACCCAGATCGGGGCTAAATTTAGCTAATAACCCGTCTTGCACACCACTAAGCGTTGTATTGATCGTTCCGGGTGTTGCAGGAATATCACCTGAGTGAGTTGAGGTTGCAATATATATAAAGCCTGCTGAATCGGTAATTACATCGCCTCTAAACTCATCTCCATAATTCCTTGTAAGTACCTCTCTTGAAAGTTCATTGATAGCATCTTGATCACTTCCACCAAAAAAAGTTGAACCAAGTAAATTTGTACCTGTTGGATTTAGCTTAGCCATAAAAATATCAGACCCATTAGGAAATATTACTCCACCAATAATTGAATCATTACCTCCTCCAGCAAAGGTTGCATCATAGGCATTAGAAGTGATAGAAAAATCAGGAGAAGAAGTGCAACCAAAAATAACTAACTCGTTATTGTTATTTACCACTAAACTTTGAGGAGTTTCTGAAAAGCTTCCACCTAGATAAGTAGCATATTCTTGGAAAGAACCGGTAGAGTCATATTTAGTAATAGCAATGTCTATCTGCCCTGCAAAATTCACCTCAAAAGCACCGATAGTCGCAGGAAACCTACTCCCGAAAACAATTCCTCCTGCATATAAAGAACCACTTTCGTCGTATGTAGCTGTATTTCCCCAATTATCTGATACCGAACCTGAAAATGTAGAAAATACTAATACAGGATCAATAATAAGTGGGATTTTTTTATCATATCCTTCAGGAAAGTCAAAACTAAGACGGTTATTTTTTAGTACAAATTTCGAAGCAACCTCCTTTTTAATACCATTTATAATCTGATAAGAATAGGGTTTTTGTTCAATCATCTCATTGACTGATGTTTTAATATAAAGATTACCATTCACCATACTTATATTAGATTGGCCTAAGTAATCCATCTTTATTTTTTTTGTATTGCTACCGGGTGCCACAATAAACTCATATTTAAAATCTTCACCATTGTGAAAGTACCTCAGGTTTATTCCATTGTATAAATTTTCATAAACTACCTCATTATAAGCTTTTACATCTCGTGCCCATCTTTCTTGGTTATTGCCAATAAAGTAATTGTATGAATTGTTAAAAGGATGCTCTCCTCTAACAACAACATCTGTTGAAGCCTTAAAAAAATTGATCCTGAACCCATGAGCTGGAACATCACCTTGCGGAAACGCTGCTACTTTTGTTCTTAATGCAGGTTTATCATTTTTTCTTGCATGCTTAGCTGCTAAAATACTACCATCATAAAAAGTATAGGTAAGTGCATTTTTATGTAAAAAGAGATAACCTCCAGGTAAATCTGCCTTAAAAAACACATCCCTTTTCCATTGACCCTTATTTTCTTTAAACAAAAAAGGATCGGCACTTACTTGCTGTATTAAAATAAAGAAGAATAAGAAAGTTTTAGTCCAACGGTAAGAAGTAAAAATAAAATTCATAAACAAAACAACATTTTTATAATTGCATTTAGAAATAAAAGGTTGATAATTATCAAAATGATAATATTCACTTTTGG
>JBCDJE010000495.1:0-3925 GCA_038748185.1 Bacteroidota bacterium | reverse complement strand
TGCTGGTTTTACTTTAGTTTTAGATGATGTGCGTGATCCTGGCAATTTAGGCACCATTATTCGGGTTGCCGATTGGTTTGGTGTAAAAAACATTATTTGCTCTTCAAAAACTGCTGAATGGCAAAATCCAAAAGTAATTTCTGCTTCTAAAGGCTCATTTGTTCGTGTTAATTTATTTTATATCGATATTGTTACCTATTTGTTGGGAGTACCACGTGATATGATGATAGCGGGGACATTTATGTATGGGAAAAACATTCATGAAACTTCATTTCAGGAAAATACCATTTTTGTAATGGGTAACGAATCTTCGGGTATTAGCGAAGAAGTAGCTGAATTAGTAAAAACCAGAATAACGATTCCAAGGTACGGTCATGCGGAATCTTTGAATGTAGGCGTTGCTACTGCAATTGTATGTGACAATTTTAGAAGGCAGATAAAATAAGTCTTTAAACAGTTTTTTTTATCCTGTCCCAAATGGGTGCAGCAATAAACCACAATAGCATACCTATACCCATCAATTGTTTTTGAAAAGCGGCTTCAATACTCCCATAAAAGAGCAAGATTGCCGGGAGAATAGTGAGCAAAAGCCCGGCTAAGCCTAAAGTAATAATAATTGGTTTCATAAGTAGTAGTGAGATTTTAGTGAATAGTAATATGAAATAAGTAACTGATTGTATTTGACCCGTAGTTTTTAGCAAAATAATACTGATATCCATTTACATATGGATTTGAATAATCAATAAGTTACTAAATCCTTTTTTGCAATATTTTACTACTAATTACATATAAAAGCGCCGCAATAAACCAACCCGGTAAACCAAGAAAAAATATTTCTATACCGCCACTTACATTCATCGCCACGCACAAAGCCAAAGTTACAAACCAGGTAATAGCTGCAGATACATTAAAACTGATTCCTGCTACCTCTGCATAATTGGTAAGCATATTTAGTTTTTTCATAAGGTAAAAATCAATAAAAATTATGGCACCCATTGGCATTAATACCAAACCATAAAGGGCTACAAAATCGAGGAGCTTCATTACCAACGCAGGAAAGATTGCTCCTATAGTAGCAATTGTTCCAGCAAGAATAGTTACTTTCATTCTCGACCAATTGGGAAAGATTGACTGAAAAGCTAGTCCTGCACGGTAAATTGTTGGATTAGCAGTAGTCCAACCTGCAATTACCACACAAACTGCTCCGGCAATACCTACTGCATTGTAAGCAAGTGGTCCGGGAGCTACGGGTGGCAAGTCGGCAGAGGTAATAGTCGGCAGATATTCTGCTAAGGTATAGCCTTCAGGTAACATTTCTATCATTACTACGGAGTAAAGTATGCCGGCAGCTAACCAAGCCATATAGTGCCCAATATACATGCCGGTAGCAGCAGAAAATCCATACTGCCATTTTTTTGCATATCTAAGTACCGACATATCAGCCATACCAATGTGCATAGCCATATTAGCAAACCAAGCAAAAAACATAACATGCCAAAAACTAAATTTGCTCACATCGCTCGCAGTTGCACCTACCCAAATCTTTTCTTTTGCTACTGACCAGAAATTTCCAACACTGTTTACACCAAGATCAGGTAATACAGCGATTCCTGCTGCTAAAAAAACAAAGATCATCCAAGGTGCAGCTATATTGGCTACTCTTGCTACCATTTCATAGCCGCGCATAGCTACCAATGTAATAATTGCACCCACAAAAAATACGGCTAATATCCATGCTATACTGTTAGGGTAGAAGTCATTAAGACCAGGCATTTTCATATCGAAAGGAATGCCTATAGCCGTTGCTGAAACTGCAATCATAGAGCCGGCGAGGAAGCAAAACATCAAACCATTTGCTACATTGTAAATATTCACTAGCTTACTCCCACAAATCCGTTCGAGCTGGTAATACAGGGTTACTCTTTGTTTTACTGCAATAGGAGCACAGATAAGCGCCCAGCTCAACACAGCTAGCAAGTTCCCAACCAGTAAACCCAGTACTAATTCAACCGCACTCACACCATGTGCAACAAACAGTGGTCCAATAACAAATTCTGTCCCTGCTGCATGTTCTCCTGCATACATCCCTATAAAGCTTCCTAGCCCTTTAAGCTTACTTTCCGGTACTCTTTCTCGTTCATATTCATTTACTCCTTCAACCTTCTCAGTAACTGTTGTTTCTTTCATCTTCATATATTATCGTATAGTATTGTGCTCAGCTAATACTGTTTAATTTTTGTTTTCAATTAAAGCCCAGTAGCGAGAGTTTTCATTCCTCTGGTTTTTATAAGTTTTTTCCTGATTTCTAATGTTCTGTATGTATTAACTGAATCTAGCGCAGCTCCTTTTCTTCTTCTCGCCTCTGCTAAAAGTGGTCTCAGGTCTGTACGATAAGCATTTTGCAATACTTCTTGTGCTAAAGAAACATCATTACTATCTCTAAAACTCTCCAGTTTTTTTCTATCAATAATTAAAGCTTGGGCATAGGCTAATTTCATTGCTTCGACCGATTGCAGTAAATCTTCTAAAGGATCTTTCAGGTTATGGCTGGCGTCAATCATCCAGGCAGGGGTGGGATTGTCCGAAGATGCCTCTTCCATACCTTCTACTAACTCATTAAAAATCAAAAATAATTGGTAGGGTTTTAAAGCACCTACTGTGAGGTCATCATCAGCAAACTTTGAATCATTAAAATGGAATCCTCCTAATTTAGCTTCCATCATTAGGGTGGCAACAATTTGCTCTATATTGGTATTAGGTAAATGATGTCCTAAATCAACCAAGCAAAAAGCTTTTTCTCCCAGTTTATTTGCGAGTAAGTGAGAAGTGCCCCAGTCAGGAATGACCATTGAGTAAAAATAAGGTTCGAAGGGCTTGTACTCAATCAACATTTTCCAATCGTTTGGTAAATGCTTATAAATACTTTCTAAGGAATGAAGTGTATTACTGAGTGCCTTTTTGAAATTATGCTGCCCAGGAAAACTTGTACCATCTGCAAGCCATACTGTCAATGCGTTTGAGCCTAATTCTTTACCATAGTTTATTACTTCAATATTATGGTCTACTGCCTTTTGTCTAACAATTGGATCATTATGACACAGGGAACCAAATTTATAAGAATGTGATTGATCGGCTTGATCTTGAAAGGTATTTGAGTTAACCGCATCAAACTTTAGGTTATGAGTATTAGCTAATTCTTTAATAGCTGCGATATCTTTAGGTATGTCCCAAGGGATATGCAAAGAAATAGCTCCACTTGAGTGATTTAATGCATGTAAAATTCCTATATCTTCAATTTTTTCTTCTAAACTCCTTGGTTCTCCGCCACCTGGAAACCTACCAAAACGCGTACCGCCCGTTCCAAGCGCCCAACTTGGTATAGCTACTTGGAAATCGCCAATTTTTTGAAGAAGTATTTCAATATTATGCCCCGCTTTTTCTAAATTTTCCGCTAGAAAATCAAAATTTCTTAAATGTGTTTTTTCTTGTTTACTGTTTGTTTCAGCTATTTCGGCGTGTAAATTTTGCATTATTTTAATTTTTAGCTAAAACTAAATTTATCTCTACTTAAAACCATGATGCACTGTACTGCCGGGAATGAGTAGCAATTTTGTATGTGATTTATCTAGTACGCTTACAAGAGGTTATGATAATTTTATACAATTGAAATGATAATTAATGCTAAAAACTTATATCCTGAAAGGCAAATTATCAGAAATAATTCATTGGAAATATATTCCAATAAAAAAGCCCATTTTTAAGAAAATGGGCTAATTAATAAATGGTTTAATGTTAAATAAAACGGTTCTTTATGAAATTACTTGAAAATCATTTTTGAAGAAGACGAATTTAATCATTTTCATAAAGTTCTGTTTATATCTAAACCCTCTAGCCACCCTTTTGATGACCTGTATCTTGGAGTTGA
>JBCDJE010000494.1:0-3931 GCA_038748185.1 Bacteroidota bacterium | reverse complement strand
TTTGTGGTTATAGTTTCTGTAAAAAATAAGATATGCAAAATTATATATTATTGAAATAGTTATTGATCATATATAATCCTGATTGACTTTTGAATGCTTTAATTTTTTTTATGACAATTCTTCAGCTTATCTTCTACAATATTTGTCTTATCATTAATAATAGAGAGATTCATAGAAATTAAGTTGCAACCTGTATTTTTTATGTTATATTGAGATTTTTAGCAATTATTGATGCATATACTCAGACTATAAAGCGTTTAGATTATGGTTTTATTTGTCGAACAAAGTATTATCAAGTTGGGTAATTTTATACATAAATATTTTATATTCATTGCTTTGAGCCTTTTAATGACTTCTTTTGTGTATTCACAAAAGAATCTCCGCTCAAAGAAAGACCCTGATATAAAATCGAAAAATCTCCGCGTAGAAAAATTTAAACCAACCGATACAGCTTCAGTTTTTGTATTTCCTAAAATTGTTTTTAAGAACATAAATATAGTAGAAGAATACTATAAGCCTGCCAAACTGGCAGAAATAGATAGGCTTAAACGTAATAAGCAGTGGGATGAGTTTTTAGATAAGCTTTATACTTATGTGAGTAACTTTGGTATCAAAAACTTTATATATGATATTGATAAGATATGGATGCTTGCCCGAGCAGCCGAAGCACAAGGACAACTAGAATTGACCAAAGATTTATATAGAATTCTTATTAAGCACTATCGCGGCGATTTACAAAAAGCATTAGCGTATTATGATTCTATAGCCTACTACGATAAAGTTTTGTATGCTGATATTGAAGATTATTACAGATTAATAGAAAAGAGAAAGCAGATAGATACATTAATGCCCCCCAAAGATATTATGTTGGAAATGGGTGAAGGTGTTAACTCACCTTTCGATGATTATGGATTAACTATTTCAGGTAAGCAAGACGATCTCATTATTTTCACTTCTAGTAGAAATCAGGATACTTCAAGTTATAGAATGGATATAGCCTTACCAAAGGAAAATGAAGATATTTATTTATCGAAGAAAGATATTGATCTAGATGCTTGGGGCGAGGCTATCCCTTTTGAGGATTTAAATTCGACTTATAATGAAGGTTCACCCTGTATGAGTAGAGATGGGAGAAATATTGTATTTGCTCGTTGTAATAGCCCTGATGGTTTGGGTGATTGTGATTTATATATTACTTCTGCAAATGCAGATAGTACATGGAGCGAACCCACAAACTTGGGGAAAAATATCAATAGTTATGCTTGGGATTCTCATCCTGCATTTTCAAATTCGGGTGATACCTTATTCTTTTCTTCTAGCAGGAGAGGGGGATTTGGTGGTACCGATATTTATTATTCGGTGAAAGATATGAAATCTGGGGAATGGGGAAAAGCTCAAAATATTGGTCCCGTGATTAATACAAGAGATAGTGAAGTAAGTCCGTATCCACACCCAAAATATAATGTATTGTATTTTTCATCGAATGGTCACCTGTTAAATTTTGGAGATTTTGATATTTTTAAAACTTTCAATAAAGAAGGAAATTGGACAGAGCCCTACAATGTTGGCCCCTTAGTAAATGGAAAAGGGAGTGAATTTTATTTTACTATTGATTCTGAGTCAAAATGGTTATTTTATGCTAAGTCGATGGATCCTAAAAATGAAAACCTCGATTTACAATCATTTCCTCTACCTATGGATGCTAAACCCAATAGTGTAGTTAAATTTAGAGGAAAAATTATAGAACCTACCACTGGTGAGGTATTTCAGGGAGTAATTACAGTTATTGATATGGATGAAGGAGATGAGGTAGCACCACGCCGTACATACGAAGATGGTTCCTTTGAATTTGAACTCATTGATAAACGAAACTACCTAATTATTGTTGAAGGAGATAATTTCTTTGATATTGAACAAGTATTTTATTTAGATGGTGATACCACTATTGATTTGAAAGCGACAAGTGTGTCGAGTACAATCTCATTTGAGGCGATAGATTTTGCTAAAGGCAGTTCCAATTTAAAACCTGTAATGGAGAATAATCTCCATTTAATTATCGATTTCCTTTCAGGGCATCCTGATTTTAATCTTAAAATAATTGGACATACCGATTCCGATGGAAATCCGGAAGATAATTTCAAGTTGTCTTTGAAAAGAGCGCAGGTAATAAGAGAATATATTTTGTCTTATGGCATGTTCGATGAAAAAAGAGTAGAGGCTTATGGTATGGGTAATAGTCAGCCAATTATTGTAGAAGAACTTACTGAGGAGGATAAAAAAAGAAACCGTAGAGTTGAATTCCATCTTCAACAAGCAAAAGATGCCTCATCAAAAGCAGAGTAAAGTCGTACAAAACTATTAGCTAAATATCCTTTTAAGAAGTAACCGTAACTAGTTAGTAGTATTTTTTCATGTATTTTCCCATTTTCTAAAGTAACCCTATTTACACAAAGCTTTGCGTAAATATTTCCGTCTCCCTTCTCAATTGAACAAGGCTTTCAATAAATTTATAGTGAAATTGATTGAGTATAAAATTACTACTTCTTAATAAATAGATTTTAAAAACTAAATCACTATAAATTAAAAATGAAAGCATTTAGAATGAAAAGGCTCTTCAATGCGAAGTCTAACAAGTGTTTTGATGTTGCCATAGACCATGGCTTTTTCAATGAGTTTTCCTTTTTAAAAGGAATAGAAAGTATTGAAAAGGCTATAAAAATAGTGGCCGAAGCTGCTCCTGATGCTATACAGTTAACCATAGGGAATGCCCATTATCTTCAGAATATTCCCGGTCGTTTCAAACCTTCACTAGTATTGCGTACTGATGTAGCTAATGTTTATGGTAGCAATCTTCCACGTACACTTTTTAGCAGGATGATTGAAAGTCCTGTATCGCAAGCCGTTCGTCTGGATGCTACTTGTGTAGTAGTCAATTTATTTCGCATTCCCGGAGAACCTGAGGTAACGGATCAATGTATTCAGAATATATTAACAATTAAACCGGAATGCGATCGTATGGGTATGCCTTTAATGATTGAACCTTTGGTTTTTAGACCGAATCAAGAAAAGGGAGGGTATATGGTTGATGGAGATCCTGAAAAAATCATTCCATTGGTAAGACAAGCATGCGAACTAGGAGCTGATATTATTAAAGCAGACCCTACTGATGATGTAAATGAATACCATAGAATTATCGAAATCGCAGGTGCAATCCCAGTATTGGTAAGAGGAGGAGGAAAAGCTTCTGATGAGGAAATTTTAAAAAGAACAGAAGAGCTGATAAAGCAAGGTGCTTCTGGAATAGTATATGGCAGAAATATTATCCAGCATGAGAGTCCTGGAGGGATGACCAGCGCGTTAATGGCTGTCGTACATGATGGTATAGATGCAGCACAAGCAAAAGAGATTTTAGCATCACATTAATTTTCTCTTAAAAATATTTCTTATAAAACGACCATGAATTTTCATCATCTCAAATTCAAACAAAAAAGATGATTAAAGTTTATGTGTGTTCCTGAATGTATTCAAATTTTTTGGACATTCAGCAATCAAAAAATTTTAAATAGATGAAAAAAGTTAATGTAGGCATTATTGGTGGGGGCTTAATGGGAAGAGAGGCAGCAAGTGCATTTGGGAGGTGGTTTGCTTTGCAAGATTTTCCCGTTCAACCTGTTTTAGCAGCTGTTTGTGACCTTAATACCGATTTGCTAGAGTGGTATAAAAAAACAGGAACGGTTAGTCAATTAACTACTGATTACCACGAACTGCTCGCTAATGAAGCCATTGAAGTAGTTTATGTAGCAGTGCCTCATCATTTACATGAGGGCATTTATACAGATGTATTACAATCAGGGAAAGATTTATTGGCTGAGAAGCCTTTTGGCATAGATAAGGATGCTGCTGAAAGGATATTAGCAACTGTGAAAAAAAG
>JBCDJE010000493.1:0-3953 GCA_038748185.1 Bacteroidota bacterium | reverse complement strand
TTGATGCCTTGCTTACTGGATTTTATGGATTCATCTAATTCCAGTATTTCATTATTGAATTTTTGAACTCGGGTTTGATAACCAGCAATTTCATCTTCAAGGTCTTGTACTTCTTCAGGGAGATCGCCTCGTATTTTTTTTATTTCGTCCAGTTTAGAGTCAATTGACTGTAACTTGATTAGTGATTCAAGTCTGCTAGAAACAGAGTTTTCCATATATTTTTTTACAAAAGGTGTTTATGGTGTAAAAACCCTTTCAGGAATAAAAATGCTCAACATTATGAGCTTTAAAAATTGAGTGCAATTTTAGTAATTCTATTTATAAAAAAAGGAGTTTTTCCTAATTATTTTATTGCTTACAGATAATATATAGGATTTGTATTTTCTTCAGTGATATAAACTTTAGTATCTACAAATTTTTCATTGATCCATTGGGCAAGCAAATCTGTTGTAAATTGCTCACTTTCATAATGACCGATGTCTGCAATTACTATTTTCCCATCTGCATCAAAAAACTGATGGTACTTATAATCAGCTGAAATAAAAATATCGGCTTGAGCTTGGATAGCATGTGGTAATAGAAATGAGCCAGCTCCCCCACAGACTGCTACTTTTTTTATGATTTTATTTGTCAGAGCTGTATGCCTAACAACTTTTAGCTTCATTTTCTCTTTTAGCATGTGAAGGAAGTCAATTGCAGGCATTTCATCTGAAAGTAACCCAACCATTCCTGCGCCGCTTTCTTTATCTTTATTTACTAGGTTGTATACATCAAAGGCAATTTCTTCATAAGGATGAGATTGATGTAGTGCCTGCATCACATTCCTTCTTATTGTTTCAGTGAAAATAACTTCGATTCTACTTTCAGTAACTTTTTCTAGTTTATTAACCTTGCCAATAAAAGGATTTGCGTCACCTTTAGGTTGAAACCTCCCTTCTCCTTCAAGTACAAAACTGCAATTATTATAGTGACCTATTTCTCCTGCACCAGCATTGCCCAAAGCGTTTAGAACCTTTTCAGTATGTGTTGAAGGAACAAATGTGACTAGTTTTAAAAGTTTAGCTTTTCCTTTTGCAAGTATTTGTGTTTTGGTTAGACCAAGCTTATTGCATATCATAGCATTTACCCCAATTTGTACATTGTCTAAATTAGTGTGTGTGGCGTAAATAGCGATGTCATTTTTAAGAGCTTTAACTATGGTGCGTTCTACATAACTGTCTCCACTAAATTTTTTTAAACCTGAAAAAACGATAGGATGATGGGCTACTACTAAGTTGCAATTTTTTCTTATAGCTTCATCTATTATTGTTTCAATACTATCTAAAGCACATAAAATCCCTGTTACTTGTGTGTGATAAGAACCAGTTATTAATCCGGCATTATCGTAGCTTTCTTGTAGAGATAAAGGTGCTTTTGATTCTAAAAAATGAGTAATGTCTCTAACTGTAATCATTTGCCGAAATACTTAATTGCATTGAAATTATATTTTCCTTTCATCGATTAAATTACAGAAATACTATAGGCTTGAATAATCTAAAGTAAGGCACTCATCACAATTATCTATTTCCGTCCAAATTACATTATCGTAAGTGATACCGTTAAATGTATTTCCTGAAGTAGCATATTCAGTTCTTGTAATACAAAAAATATATTGCCTAGTATTTGTACCTGGAAAAATCCCTGAAAGGCAACCCAGTTGTTCTTCAACTACCAAATCTTCACAAGCATTAGTTGTGAAAAATATTAGGGCAATAAAAGTGAGATATCTCAGCTTCATCTCTTTTGAAGATTTAATTTCATTTAACTCGGAATTTACATTAAAATAGTAAGCAAATATATCTTTAAAGAACCCAAAGGCATTAGCCTCATAAACTAAACTTTTTTTATCTAAAGATACTAATTTATGTGTTTGGTAATAAGATGAAATATGTTCATAGTGAAATTACAAATAATTAATAATTAATAACGGAAATATGATTCTTCTAAAATGGAACTTCTAACTACTACTTATTGATGCATTTCTTTCAAGACTTCATAGTGCACGCCAATAATGTTATCAATATCTTCATCGGATAGTGCTATAGAAAGGAAGTAACTTTCAAAAGCGGAAGGAGGCAAGTAAATCCCTTTGTTTAAATGTCCGTGAAAGTAAGGTTTGAATTTTTCTGTATCGGCTTGTTGTGCCGCTTCAAAATCATTTACAGGTTTATCAGTAAAAAACATACTAATCATAGAACCTACTTGGTTAATTGTGTAACCTAAGCCTAATTGATCTAGATTGTTTTGATAACCTGTTTTTATCTTATTGGTAATGATATTAAGTTGCTCATAAGTTTCCTTATGTTTATTAAGATAAGATAATACAGCATATCCAGCAGACATAGCTATCGGGTTTCCTGAGAGGGTGCCAGCTTGGTACACAGGTCCGGTAGGAGAAACAAAATCCATAATTTCTTTTTTACCGCCGTAAGCACCCACTGGCATACCACCGCCAATTATCTTGCCCATACATGTTATATCCGGCATTACATTGAAGTATTCTTGTGCACCTCCTGGGGCTAGCCTAAAACCAGTCATTACCTCATCGAATAACAGTACAATTTCATGTTCGTCACAAAGCTGTCTTAGTCCTTCTAAGAACCCAGGTTTAGGTAATACACAACCCATGTTTCCAGCTACTGGCTCAACAGCAATTGCGGCAATTTGTCCTTTATTGGCTAATACTAATTTTTCTACTGCTTCTAAATTGTTATAAGGTGCTAGAAGTGTATCCTTTGCTGTACCTTTGGTAACACCTGGGCTATTGGGCGTACCCATGGTAATTGCTCCACTACCTGCAGCAATTAAAAAAGAATCGGCATGCCCATGGTAACATCCTTCAAACTTGATAATCTTATCTCTTTTGGTATATCCTCTAGCCAGTCTTATGGCAGACATTGCTGCTTCTGTTCCCGAATTCACCATTCGTACTTTTTCTACAGAAGGCATCATAGCTACAATTAATTTAGCAATTTCAACCTCTTTAGCTGTTGGTGCACCGAAGGATAATGAATGGTCTATAGCATTTTTTACTGCTTCAGAAATAATGGGATGTGCATGACCCAAAACCATTGGTCCCCAAGAATTAATTAATTCTATGTACTTATTATCATCTTGATCGTAAATGTAGGCGCCTTTGGCAGATTTAATAAAAACGGGTGTACCACCAACTGCTTTAAATGCTCTTACTGGAGAATTTACGCCTCCAGGAATGTAATTTTGGGCTTCAGAAAATAAATTTTTGCTTCTATCTAGTTGTAACATTCTTAAGGAAAAATAAAAATGAATGATTTCTTTTATACTGGAAAAGTAATGTTTTTTAAGGGAGTGGCAAATATTAAAAGAAAAACTAAACTGGTAGGAAAAACAATTTGTTTCTTGAATTGAGCACAAAAAAAAAGAAACCATCGAATATCGAAGGTTCCTTTCCACTTTAATAAACTAAACTAACAAACAAACTTCATATCTTACAAACACTCAATCCAAAGTTTTGTTTTACATCTATGAAAAATTTTATTGAAAAAATAAAAAAAAATTACAGAGACAGTTTTAAGCAGTCAAACAAACCTCCTAAATCGATTGCTGAATTTATGAAAGACCTGGGGAAGGATGAACAAGACTTCTTTAAATACTACAATTCGTTCTTTGAATTAGATAAAGATATATGGTCTGATGTTGCTATAACTACAATTAATAAAGTAAAAGGAGAAGAAGTTTACCAAAATTACTCAGTAAGAGAAAAGATGTTATCTTTTCTGTTCACGCTTTCAGAAGTAATGAAAGACGATCAATCCTTTGTAAGATATCAATTTAAAAATAAGAAAAACGAAAGGTTTGGTTTGACTCCTCGCTTTCTCGATGACTTTAAAAAAGAATTTATGTCTTTTTCGCATGAGATAGTGAACGAAGGTCTG
>JBCDJE010000492.1:0-3954 GCA_038748185.1 Bacteroidota bacterium | reverse complement strand
TATAAGCTCTTCTAAAATCAGAAAAAAAGTATGTGTACTCTACTTACTAGGAGATGAATATTTTGAGATCATGTATTCTGAAAGTATGGACCATGTTATTTCAATTGATGTTGTAAATCCTAAGCATTTGTCCTTTTTCTGTGATTTTGACCTCAATCAGCTATTTTGAGAAGAATTTTATTGAAATATTTAATGTATTTACATTTATTAAACAGGCAAATATTTAGTATTTACATTTGTTATGAAATGCGAAAACATTAATTATTTAGCTTTGGTGTATGAAGTTTCGGTACTCCGATTCTTCATGATTGGATTCAATTGGCTGGGCAGCAAATGTTTTGTTGCCTAGCTTCGTTTCCAAGTCTTCCTTATACCTTCTTTAATTTTCTAATCAACAATAATGTTCTTATTAAAAAATGCCTCAAAATAATGCTCGAACGGAACATCTTCTGAGGCATTTGACTTTTAGTATTTATAATCGAGAATACCTAGTTAGTTACATTTTGAGTAACCGCAGCTTTTACATTTTAAACATCCTTCTTCATAAATTACTCCTTCTGGATCAGAACAATTAGGACATTCTCTGTCAACAGCTACAGTACCATCTGGAATTAAACTTTTTAATGCACGAGCAACACCGTTCTTCCAGGTATTAATGTAATCCTTATCTAAATTAAGATGAGATACTAAATCGACTACATAAGGTAGAGGCATACCATGACGCAAGATACCAGATATGAGTTTTGCATAATTCCAAAACTCTTTATTAAAAGAGCGTGAAAGTCCTTCGATTGTAACCCTAAAGCCTTGTCTATCAAGATATTGGAAATCATATCTACCACGACCGGTTTCGGTTTCCCCTTTAATTACCCAACCTTTATCAACATATTCAGGTAAGGCAAAAGATTCTTCTGCCTTTCCAGTAAAAATCTCATAAGGCCTTCCATTTAATAAACCAACCACTGCCAGCCAAGCCTCATCTTCATTATAGAAACGAATAAGTCTCGCTTCTAACTTCTTGGGTCTTTTAGGTGCTACTGTTTCTACTATTTCATTAGAACCTTCTTCCTTTTTATCGTTAGAAACTAATACACCCGACCGCGAACCATCGCGATAAACGGTAATCCCTTTTAAACCATTCTTCCAAGATTCCATATAAATTTCTCCAACTTTTTCTACAGAAATATCTTGAGGTAAATTGATAGTAGAGCTAATAGAATGTGTTACATATTTTTGTACAATGGCTTGAATTTCAACTCTTTTAAGCCAATCAATTTCTTGTGCTGTTGAACCCATGTAGGGGCTATCTGCCACCTCAGATAAACCACTTTTCTCCATCCATACTTTAAACTTCGGATGATATACATCAAACTCTTCCCACATATCACCTAAATCATCTTTAAATGTACCCTTTGTTTCTTTTTGGCTGGCATTTACTTTTCTCCTTCTGGTATAAGCCAACATAAAAGCAGGTTCTATACCTGAAGTTGTTTGTGCTAACATGCTTAATGTACCTGTTGGTGCTACAGTACTGATAGATATATTCCTTCTACCAAAATGCATCATACGATTGTAAACTGCAGGAAATTCCTTTTCTAACATCTGTACAAATTCAGACTGCTTCTCAATTTCAGGTTCAAAGCCAACAAATGCCTCTCTTTCTATAGCCATATCAATAGAACTTTCAAATTCAGCCTCACATTTAACACGCATCATTTTTTCTATTGCTTTTAACGAATCTTCAGCATCGAATTTAAACCCAAGTGCTGCAACAGCATCTCCTAATGCAGTGAAGCCTAAACCTGTTCTTCTTCCTCTTTTGCCTGTATCATATAATAATTTCCAAGTATTTAATTCATTGGCTTTTATATGATCGGGTTCAGGATCAGACTCAATCTTAGCCATAATTCGCTCAATTGACTCTAACTCAAGATCAACAAGGTCATCCATAAGCCTTTGTGATTCATATATCACCTCATAGAACTTCTTATAATTGAAACTTGCTTTATCAGTAAATGGATTATCTACAAAACTGTAAAGATTCACTGCAATTAAACGACAACTGTCACCCCCTTGCATAGCAATTTCAGAGCAAGGATTTGTTGAATCATTTTTAAACTCAGGATAAACAGAAGAAGTTGAATACCAGTGTTGGCGATCCCAGAAAATAAGTCCTGGCTCAGCAGTATTGTGTGCCGAGGCAATAATTACTTTCCAAAGCTCTCTTGCATCTACCATTTTTGAAACAATCGGCTCTTTTGAATCAATGGGATAACGCAGTTTAAATTCTTTTCCTTCTGAAACTGCATTCATAAACTCATCAGAAAGCCTTACAGAAATATTAGCCCCAGTAACTTTGGTTAAATCTTGTTTAATCTTCACAAAATCTTCAACATCGGGGTGTGCTATATCTATAGTAAGCATTAGTGCACCTCTTCTGCCATTTTGCGCTACTTCTCTAGTAGTATTTGAAAACCTTTCCATAAAAGATATTGCACCACTTGTTGTACCTGCTGCATTGGCTACATTCATATTAGCAGGGCGCAATGTTGAAATATCAATCCCTACACCACATCTTCTTTTAAAAAGTTGAGCAAGTTGCTCATCGGTATGGCAGATACCACCATAAGAATCGTATGGAGAAGGTAGAACTACGCAATTAGAAAGAGAAGCTACCATTTGATCGTTACCTAGTGCAGCCATTACGCTACCTTGCGGGATCACATATTTAAAATCTTTGAACATTTCAAAGATTTGCTCAAAACCAAGCTGTTCTCTCTTTTTACCATAGGCTGAGAAAAGGGCTTTTTTCTCTTTACTCTGTTTATTTGCTTGAGACTGGTCTGAATATTTTTGCTCTATTCGAGCAAATTCTTTTGCCATTCTCTTATGCATATCAACAGGTGTTTTTTCGAGGTATTTACCCTCCTTATTTTTTACAGCATATTTATGCATCCAAGTAGTTGCTGCTAAATCGTCATTTTTAAAATATGCCTTACTTGCCTCAAGCACTTCTTGATAGCTATAGGCTACTTTGCCATTCGTTGAAACTGGTGGTGTAGTTATACTTTTGTCTTGAATCATGTGTAATAAGTTTAAGACTTATACCCTAAATAAGGGAATTAAGTAACTGTAAAAATAAATATGGGAAAAAGTGTTCCATATTTGGAAAAAATGGACGCTTTTTCAAAATTAATATTTTTTAACTTAATTACATCTTTTCACGTAAGAATTCAAGCTAAAAAGTGTAGACTTTTTTTCTGACTTTTACAATTAAAAAACAGTTTGACCAGTTAGCAATTGATTATAATATGGCATAACAATCCATTGTGTCTGTTAAGAATTATAAACATTTTAATTTGAGCGTTTTTTTGGTTTTTTTGTTATCATGCCAATCACAAATATTATATAAACATGCAAATAAGATTTTTTTTATTGATTGTATTTTCAATTAAAATTTCGAGCAATGTAAATGCACAAGGGCGTTCAAATCATTTGCAAAATCTTCCTAAGGGAACAGTACTCACTATAAAGGATAATATAAATGTACCAGCTTATAATAGTGTAGTAGAAATTGGTAACCCTAAGAACTATTTTAAAGATAGTTTTAAAAACTTGTCTTTAGTCTTGCATTTATCATCAGAAGAACGGTTGATTAATAAAGGTACTGCTTTTACGATTAATAGTGTGGAATACATTGATAGCCGAGATTCAAAAGAAGGCACTTATAAAATCAAAATGTATTATGGTGATAAAAGGGAGTTTTTCCTATGTTATATGTACCCTGAACAAGCCCCTAAAATTGAAGTTCTTCAGCAATATTTTAAAGTTGATTTACCAAGGGCAAGAGATTATGAAAGCAATTAGAGATTAAACCGGAGCCTTCCGGTTTTTTTATTTTATCTTCCAATAAGCTAAATACATTCAATTGATTAAAAACAATTAATAAATAAC
>JBCDJE010000491.1:0-3955 GCA_038748185.1 Bacteroidota bacterium | reverse complement strand
GTAAAAATTATAGAAAACAACTACTATATAACACTTTCTACCTTGATTAAAAGGTAATGATCTATTCATTTTTAGATAGCATAATTCTTTGATTTTTTTATATTTGCGCAAAATTATTACACAGACCTATAGCCAATATTCTTTTAACTCCTAACGGTACACAGGCTGGTATCTCATATCTCTATTGCGTAAGTATTTTAATTCTCTAAGTATAAAATAATCTTATATGAAACATTTTTTACGATTACTGCTGTTTGCAGCTTTTTTTCCATTTTTTCAATCAGCAGTTTTTGCTCAGGGAGCTACTACTTCCCGAATGACAGGGTCAGTTATTTCTGATGAAGGCATTCTTCCTGGTGCAACTGTAATTGCCACACATACACCCACAGGTTCAAAGTTTGGTGCTATAACTAATGCCGAAGGAAGGTTTACCATTAATAATATGAATGTTGGTGGACCTTACACAGTACAGGCGAGTTTTATTGGTTATCAAGAATTTAGACAAGAAGGTATTTACCTTACACTTGGGCAAACCTTTCAATTGAAAATTGAAATTTCGCAAACTGCTCAAGAGTTAGAAATTGTTGAGGTTCTAGCCTCACCGGGTGATGTATTTGATGGAAACAGAACTGGAGCAGAGACTTTTGTAAGTAAAAAAGCAATTAATGAATTGCCAACTGCCAATCGAGGATTAAACGATTTTACAAGATTAACTCCTCAAGCAAGTGTAGGAAACTCTCAGGCATCTAACAGTGGAGGAATTTCTTTTGCCGGAGTGAATAATCGTTTTAATTCCATATTTATAGATGGTGCAGTTAATAACGATGTCTTTGGTTTGGCTAATTCAGGGACAAATGGCGGACAAGCAGGCATTTCGCCTATCAGCCCTGATGCTTTAGAACAAATTCAGGTAGTTTTAGCACCCTATGATGTTACGTTAGGAGGCTTTGCCGGAGGGGGTATTAATGCAGTAACACGAAGTGGGACGAATACATTTGAAGGTTCTGCCTACTACTTTACAAGAAATGAAAATTTAAGTGGAAAAACTCCTACAGATGATCCTACTGTAGAAAGAACAAAACTTGCTCCATTCACCGCTAGAACTTACGGCTTTAGGTTAGGTGGTCCTATTATTAAAAATAAGCTCTTCTTTTTTACTAATGTAGAGCTGCAAAGAGATGAAGAACCAAGGCCCTTTATTCCTGAAGATTATGAAGGAAATTCCTCGGTTCAAGATTTAGAAAGGCTTGCTGACTATGTGAGAACAACTTATAACTATGAGCCGGGAGGATTTCTAAATAATGCCCAAACTACTGAAGCTACTCGCATATTGGCTAAGTTGGATTGGAATATAAATGAAAATCATAAACTTTCAGTAAGGCACAGTTATGTGGGAGGTGAAACAAAAATATTTCCTCGCCCAAACAGTAGAAGAGTAATTTTTGATAATGCAGGTTATATCTTCCCATCTACTACTAATTCATTTGCGGCTGAGCTAAAAAGCTCATTTGGAATAAATGCTTCAAATAGTTTGATTATTGGTGCTACTACTGTAAGAGATGATAGAGATATTCTAGGAAGCCCTTTTCCTCAACTGGAATTAGATGATGGTAATGGTGCTGACATAATAATAGGAACTGATAATTTTTCTTATTCAAATATAGTTTTCCAAGACGTTTTCACCCTCACTAACAATTTTAATCTTTACAAAGGAAAGCATACTTTTACTTTCGGCACGCATAATGAGTTTTTTAGAATACAAAACCTATTTACTATTTTCTCTACACCTCGTTATTTATACTTTTTTGATGGTTTAAATAGATTTACAGGTAATTTTCGGGATGATGATGGCAATGTTATTTTACAAGATGCAGATTTAATTTTGTTTGGGCATGAGGCTCAAGCTCCCGGACAAGATGGTATTAGGTTAGGCGATGACGCAGAAAATCTTGGTCCTACATTCAATGCTATGCAATTAGCTTTTTATGCACAAGATGAAATCCAATTTTCTGATAGATTTAAATTAACGGCTGGTCTTCGTTTTGATATCCCTATTTTCTTAGAAGATCCTCCTTTAAATAATACAGGTTTTAACGATACAACAGTTGCTAAAATTGAACAATTTTATGATCTAAAGGGCGCAAGAGCTAGTAACACTCCAAATACGCAAATACTATTGAGCCCTCGTATAGGATTTAATTGGGACATAACTGGAAACAAAAAAACACAATTACGTGGCGGGATTGGTATATTTACCAGCCGTGTACCTTGGGTATGGCCGGGTGGTATGTATATTCGGAATGGATTAAATAGTAAATTTAATGACCCTATCGGTGTTGGTGAGCAAGAATTCTATGCTGAACCTCAAGAATGGTTGGATAATATTGCTGATATTTCTCAAGAACCTGGAGGTGATGTAGACTTATTTGTTGAAGATTTTAAATATCCTCAGGTATTTCGCACAAGTTTAGGTGTAGATCAGAAGCTGCCTTGGGGTTTAGTGGGTTCTGCAGAGTTTATGTACACAAAAACATTAAATAATATTGACGTAAAAAGTGTCAACCTAAAACCATCAGTAGGAAATCTTGAAGGAGCGGATCAGAGACCTGTTTTTGATAGAGAAGATTTAATTGAAACAGCGCCTAATAGTAGAGCTAATTATACAGCAATTACATTAGTTGATAATACGAATAAAGGTTTTACTTGGAACTTTACCGCTTCTATTGCTAAGCCTTTTGAAAATGGATTAACTGCAAGTTTAGCCTATTCATTTACTCGTGCAGAAGCATTAATAGATGGTACTGGATTTATTAACAATACTAACTGGGAGAATTTATTGAGTATCAACGGCAATAATAATGCACCAGTTACGCGCTCATTTTTCGATGTGGGTTCAAGAGTTGTAGGAGCCATATCTTATAGGAAAGAATATTTAAACCATTTTGCTACTTCTGTATCTTTATTTTATAGTGGTCAATCAGGTCAACCGTATTCTTATGTGTATAATGATGAAGGTAGGCTCACGAACCAACTAGAAGAAAGCACTAACTTGATATATGTACCAGCTAACCAAAGTGAAATTTTATTAATTGATCAGTTAGATGATGATGGGAATGTAGTAAAAACTGCAGCACAGCAATGGGCAGAGTTAGATGCTTTTATAGCAAATGATGAACACTTAAGTGATCGAAGAGGGCAATATGCTGAACGTAATATGTCAAGAACGCCGTTTGAAAGTATTCTGGATTTGAAAATCTTACAAGATTTTTACATAGAAGCGGGGTCTGGAACACGTCATACCTTGCAAGTTTCTCTTGATATATTTAATTTCTCTAATTTCTTAAATAAAGATTGGGGCAGAAGATATTTTGTAGGAGATAATGCTTTTCAACTTATCGATTTTGAAGGATTTGTTGGTGAGGGTACTGACAACCCAACAAGACAGCCTACTTTTACTTTCAACGACCCGGGAGAGCCTTATGATATTGTGCAATCAGGAATATATAGCGCTAGGTGGTCTGCACAATTAGGTCTTCGATACAGTTTTTAAATCAAAAAGGAACTACTTACAACAATTATTTTAACTATCACAATCAGAAAAGGGAGGCGTTATGTTTCCCTTTTTTTATTTAAAAAATTTTAGATTGCTAAAACTTTTTTTCAACTCAGTCCATCATAGAAACAAATCATTTTAAAATAAATACGATCCTAAAAAGTGGATACAACATCAGATGTAGCATTAGTAGAACAAGCAAAAAAAGGCGATCAGAAAGCATTTAATAAGCTGGTGATGAAATGGTATGAACGCATCTATAATTTTACATTCAAATTTTTAGGTGAACATGATTTGGCAATGGAAGTTTCTCAGAAAACTTTTATTGCAGTAAACCAACATCTTATAAAGTTAAAGCAACCTGATTTATTTAAATCTTGGGTTTATCAGATTGCAACAAAT
>JBCDJE010000490.1:0-3956 GCA_038748185.1 Bacteroidota bacterium | reverse complement strand
GTGGACTTTTTCCAAGAGAATTTCAAGAAAGCAAAGGCTAAGATTATAATATATAAAGGTATCCAAGTCGTTTTTTTTATACAAAAAGGAAGAAAAGTATACAAAAAATTATTATGCAAATAGTTTTTAATAAATTAAAAAAGGTCAGAAAGTTCAAATTTCTTGACCTTTTTAGGTCATATTATTTTTAATATTTCTTTTATAACTATCAAGAGACTTCCTAGTCTGTTGCTGAATTTTCTTTTTGAAAAAAACGGTGCCTCCTAATAACCATCCCTTAAAACCTAGCGCCTGTTTTGCCCATCGATGTAAATTAAAAGCATCATAATGTTTTACAATTTTACCGTCCTTCCATTCAAATTGTGCATCAATGATATTATGAACAGCCCTACCTGTTTTGCTAAAAGTATACCAAGCCTCCCAATGAGCTCTTCCTATATTTTTATTTGCCTTAACATCTGAGAATTCAAGTTTAAAATCTACAGCATTTTTACAGAGCATTTCCCACATGGATTTCACATCTTCTCCTTTTAAAGTTCCGAATGCAGGATCAGTAAATTCAATTTCTTCATGATAACACGAATTCATTCCCTTAGCATCTTTCATCTGAAATGATGTATAAAAATGTTCAATTAAGGCTTGCATGATATTGCATTGTTTTAGTTAAGACTATCGCTTGTAATTTAATCATTCATCGATAATAAATTTCTGTACCACCAACGATTTAAGGATATATCTGTTTACTTAGTGGAAATAAGAAAATTTATGCCTTCAGCTATTAAGGTTACTCATCTGGTTTATAGTTTGAGATTCTATTTTTCAAATTACATTTTTTAAGATAACATTATGGGGAAAAAAGTTTTGATAAGTGGTGGTACAGGTTTATTAGGAAGTAAATTAACTATACTATTACAAGAAAAAGGTTATGAAGTGTTTTATTTGAGCCGGAACAAAGGAGAAAAAAACGGAATCAAATACTACCAATGGAATATATCTAAAGAAGAAATAGAGAAAGAAGCCATTATACAGGCTGACTATATTATCCATCTTGCCGGAGCAGGTGTAGCAGATAACAGGTGGACAGAAGCTTATAAAAAAGAGATATTAGAAAGTAGAACTTTATCCACTCAACTTTTATATAAAAGCCTCAGAGAGAATGATCATCATGTGAAAGCTTTTATTTCTGCGTCAGCTATTGGTATTTATGGTAACCGTGGAGATGAACTATTGTATGAAGATGCCGAAGTAGCAGATGATTTTTTAGCGCAAGTCTGTGTAGCTTGGGAAGATGAGATTTTTAAAATACAAAGCCTCGATATCCGTACTACTGCCATTCGGGTTGGTATCGTATTAAGTGATAAAGGAGGCGCTTTACCACAATTAATGACACCTATAAAAATGTTTGTTGGTGCACCTTTAGCACAGGGGGATCAATACATGTCTTGGATTCATATTGACGATCTTTGTAAAATTTTTATTAAAGCCCTTGAAGATGAAAAAATGCAAGGAGTTTACAATGGGGTAGCACCTAATCCACTCACCAATGAAGCATTAACTAAAGCGATAGCCAGTCATATTTCCAGACCTGTCTTCCCGATTAATGTACCGGGGTTTGCACTAAAAATAATTGTAGGGGAATTTGCTGAATCATTAATTGGAGGTGCAAAAGTAGCGTCTAATAAAATTGAAAACAGTAATTTTACCTTTACCTATCCGGAAATTGGCAAAGCACTTGATAATTTATTAAAACATGGATAAACAACTTCAGCAGGAGTTTGAATCTCAAATTGAAATAGCCCAAGAAAACAGAAAAAAAGAACAGAAAAATTATAATTTTTTTGCTATACTGCGCATTATCTTTTTCTTATTAGCAGTAGTAATTACTGTTTACATTGGCGATAAAATAAATATTTGGTTAGGCATCCTTACAGGTCTTTCTTTACTTACTGCTTTTGGCTTTCTTATCAAATTTCATCAAAAAATAGCTTGGCGGAAAAATTATTTTGCTTACCTCAAGCTAGTCAATGAAACAGAAATTTCACGCTTGAACGGTAATTTCAAAGAAATTAAAGATGGTGGTGATGAATTTCTTTTAATATCACATCCTTATGCGCTTGATCTCGATTTATTTGGGAATACCTCGCTTTTTAAAGCACTTAATAGAACTGTTACTGTAAAAGGAAAAATATTGTTAGTGAAATGGTTAAGCGAACGAGCAGAAAAACAAACCATCTTGAAACGACAAAATGCCGTTGATGAATTAAAAGTTTTATCTACATTACGACAAGATTTCCAAGCAAAAGGTATGTTCCATCATGGAAACTTAGAAGAGATTTCCAAGCTTTTAAAATGGGTACACTTACAAGCAAGTGAGTTACACCAATTATTACCAAAATTATTAACTTATTTACTTCCAACACTTTTATTGGGTGGTACTATTGGCTATTTGTCCTTAGAAAATGTACCTGGTATCGCTATTGCCCTCCCATTATTTCTCAATTTTTTGGCATTGGGAAAATACAGAAAAACCATTACTGCTCTTTGTGAGGATACTGTAAAAAGCGCCAAAATTTTGAAAACGTATGTAGCACTTTTTAAAGTTATTGAGAGTAATCAATTCCGAAGTGAGTACCTCAGAGAAACCCGTCAGCAATTACAACTTAATAACGAACTAGCTTCTACTGCTATTAAAAAATTAGGACGCATATTGAGTTATTTAGAAGTAAGGGAAAATGTGTATTTCTACTTGAGCGTTAATCTATTCACACTTTATGAAATTCATTGGGCATTGCAACTTGAAGAATGGAAAGAAAAGCATAAAGACCTCTTAAACACTTGGTTTGAAGCCTTAGCAGAGTTTGATGCGATACAAAGCGTAGCAGGTTTTGCCCATATCAATCCTGAGTTTGTACAGCCTGAAATTGCTGAAAAATCTTACTACTACAAAGCTGAAAATCTTGGTCACCCACTTATCCACTCTGAACAACGCGTGAGTAATGATTTTGATTTAACTGGAAAAGGCAAGATCATCTTAATTACCGGCTCTAATATGTCGGGCAAAAGTACTTTTTTGAGAACCCTTGGGGTAAATGCAGTACTGGCATTTGTAGGTGCTCCGGTTTGCGCCAACAAGCTATCGCTTTCTGCTTTCGATGTATTTACCAGTATGCGCATACAAGATTCTCTTGAAGAGAACACCTCTGCTTTTTACGCAGAATTGAAACGTATAAAAATGCTTTTTGAAGTATTAAAGCAGGAAAAGCCAGTATTTTTCTTATTAGATGAAGTGTTGAAAGGCACTAATTCCAAAGACAGACACTTAGGGGTAAATGCCATTCTCAGACAACTTTTTGATAAAACCAGTTTTGGTTTACTTTCTACTCACGACCTAGAACTGAACCAATTGGCAGATAAATTCCCTCATAACATTGTAAATAAGAGTTTTAATAGTGCTATCGTTAACCAACAACTCCATTTCGACTATAAATTACACGACGGGATGTGCCATAGTTTTAGCGCAAGTAAATTAATGGAAGGTTTAGGTATTTTAGGAGAAGATACTGAATTGAAAATTTAATGCAATTGGCTTATAAAATACATTAATGAAAAGCTTTCCTTAACCCGTCATCATGAAGCTTTGCAAAAGCCGAAATGATCTGTCAGCTACTATTCGAAATCACTCTTAATAGTAAATTAGTAAAACTTTGCAATGATGAAACTGAGCTAATAAATGTTCTTCCTTCAAAAAATAGAAGGATACGTCTCTTTTAGATAGGCTAAATACTTTTTAAAATCACTGTTGAACTCCCTTTCAAATTCCTCTCTAAACTGGTTTTGGTTGCCATTGTATCGTAAAAAAGCCATAAAAAAAGCATTGTTGGGAGTGAATTTATCGAAATAGCTTTTGTATCGTTCATTCTGGAAAGGGAGCTTTTTGGTACCAGAGGTAATTTCAT
>JBCDJE010000489.1:0-3957 GCA_038748185.1 Bacteroidota bacterium | reverse complement strand
TATTTTGTAGAAAGAGATGTCTCTCAAGCAGGGCTATATATAGTACTTTATATTAATGAGAAAGGAAAAGTAATTAAAAAACAAGTATTAAAGGAACAAGACTATTTAAAACTTTCTTGCTCAGAGTTATAAGTTCATTTAAATTTTGATTGTAGTATTTTTAATTTTTCCTCTATCGAAGTTTCTCTTTTATTTTTCTTTTTATTCTTTGCTTTTGTTGGTTTAGCTCCTTCACCTATCTTCATAGAAAGCGAGATGCGTTTTCGATTAATATCGACTTCAAGTACTTTTACTTCCACTTTTTGTTGTACTTTTACTACTTCATCAGGATGCTTTACGAATCTATCAGCTAATTGGCTTAAATGCACAAGTCCGTCTTGATGAACACCAATATCTACAAAAGCACCAAAGTTGGTAATATTGGTAACAATACCGGGTAAGACCATACCTGATTGTAAATCATCTATATCGTTCACGCCATCTGTAAACTGGAATGCCTCAAATTTTTCTCTAGGATCCCTCCCCGGCTTCGTCAATTCTACTAAAATGTCTTTGAGTGTAGGTAATCCAATTGTATCAGTTGTATATGCTTTAAGATTTAATAGTTTTAATAAATCTTGTTTTGTCATTAATTCTTTAACTGTACATTTCTGATCAGCTGCCATCTTTTCCACTACCTCATAACTTTCAGGATGAACTGCACTTTCATCAAGAGGGTTTATAGCATTTTTAATTCTTAAGAAACCTGCTGCCTGTTCAAAAGCTTTTTCGCCAAGTCTAGGTACTTTCTTTAAAGCTGCTCTACTTTTAAAAGCACCATTTTCTTCTCTATATTTTACAATATTTTTTGCAATAGAAGCACCAAGTCCTGATACATAAGTAAGTAGTTCTTTACTGGCAGTATTTAATTCTACTCCAACTTGGTTTACACAACTTAGTACTACGTCGTCTAAACTGTTCTTTAGCGAGTTTTGATCTACATCGTGTTGATATTGACCTACACCAATTGATTTAGGATCAATTTTCACAAATTCAGCTAATGGATCCATTAATCTCCTTCCTATAGATATAGAGCCTCTTACAGTTATGTCCTCATTCGGAAATTCATCTCTAGCCACATCAGAAGCTGAATATACAGAGGCTCCACTTTCGTTTACAATTACTATCAGAATATCTTTTAATCCTAAATTCCTAACAAATTTTTCTGTTTCTCGGCTAGCAGTGCCATTGCCAATAGCAATAGCTTCAATATTGTATTTTTCACATAGTGATTTAACAACTAAGCCTGATTCAGCAGTTTTCTTTTGTGGCTCATTTGGAAATATAGTAGCTTTATCTAGTAATTTTCCTTGCGGATTTAAACAAACTACTTTACAACCTGTCCTAAACCCTGGATCGATAGCCATTGTTGCCTTTTCACCCATTGGAGCTGCCATTAAAAGCTGTCGTAAATTATTGGCAAAAACATCTATCGCATCTTTATCTGCTTTAGTTTTACTGTTTAATCTTAACTCGGTTTCCATAGAGGGTTTTAACAACCTCTTATATGCATCTTTCAATGCTTTCTTTACTTCTAAAGCAGCAGCATTTTGATTTTTAATAAACTGTTTTTCTAATATTTCAGTAGCGAGATCTTCGGGAGGGGTAATGTCAACACTGAGTATCATCTCTTTTTCTCCTCTCCTAATTGCTAGTAACCTATGTGAAGGAATAGCTTTTATTGGTTCTGTCCATTCAAAATAATCGCGGTATTTTTGTCCTTCTACCTCCTTATTTTTAATTACTCTTGAAGTAATCACCCCTTCATTTTTAAATAATTTTCTTAGTTTATTTCTTGCTATTTGATTTTCATTAATCCATTCGGCTATAATATCTCTAGCACCACTCAATGCATCATTTACCTCTGCAATTTCATGTTCAGTCGATATGAAATCCTCGGCAGCACTTATTACATCAATTTCTTTTTGTTCGAATAAAATTTCAGCAAGAGGTTCAAGACCTTTTTCTTTAGCAACTGTCGCACGTGTCCTTCTTTTAGGTTTATAAGGAAGATATATATCCTCCAATACTGTCATATTTATTGCTCCATTAATCTGCTTTCTTAATTCTTCAGTAAGTTTACCTTGCTCTTCTATACTCTTTAAAATACTTTCTCTTCTTTTATCAAGCTCTCGTAATTGTGTTATTCTATCTCTAATTTTAGTAATATATACTTCATCAAGGCTGCCGGTTCTTTCTTTGCGATACCTTGATATAAAAGGAACAGTTCCTCCTTCATCTAGCAATTGTATTACAGCTTCAACTTGTTTAAAACTAATAGCAAGTTCTTCAGCAATTTTTAAAAAATTTTCCATATTGGAATTTTAAAAAACTAAAAAAAGAAATTGTTAAACAGCCACAAGATAATAAAACATTACTTGTAGACATTTGAGGTAAAAAAAGTTACTTTATGATATCAAAACCCGTATAATCGTGAAGTACTTCAGGTATTGTAATACCCGATTCGGTTTGATTATTTTCTAATATCGCTGCTACAATTCTTGGCAAAGCAAGCGCACTTCCATTTAAAGTATGTACTAATTGAGATTTATTTTCCGTATTCCGATATCTTAATTTAAGGCGATTTGCCTGAAAAGTTTCAAAATTACTTATAGAACTTACTTCTAGCCATTTTTTCTGAGCAGCTGAAAATACTTCAAAATCATAACATAAAGCTGCATTAAAACTTAAATCACCTCCTGCCAAGTTTAAAATCCTATAGGGTAATGCAAGTTTTTGTACTACATTTTCAATATGATTCTTCATTTCTTCATGTACTTCATAAGAGATAGAAGGTTCCGTAATTTGAACTATTTCTACTTTATCGAACTGGTGTAAACGGTTTAATCCTCGTACATCTGCCCCCCAAGAACCAGCCTCTCTTCTAAAGCATGGTGTAAAACCAGTTAATTTTAAAGGCAATTGCTTTTTTTCTAGAATTACATTTCTAAACATATTGGTAATAGGTACTTCAGCGGTAGGAATAAGGTAATAATCGTGGTTTTCAAGCTTATACATTTGCCCTTCTTTATCGGGAAGTTGCCCAGTACCTAAAGCTGAAGCTTCATTTACAACAACGGGAGGCTGTATTTCTTGATAACCTGCTTTTGTTGCCTCATCTAAAAAAAAATTTACTAATGCCCTTTGTAGTCTTGCTCCTTTGCCCTTATAAAAAGGAAAACCTGCACCGGTAACCTTATTACCCAGTTCAAAATTTATGATGTCATATTTTGAAATTAATTCCCAGTGAGGTAGGGCACTTTCTGGTAATTTCGGAAAATTAGTACTTTGAAAGATAACCTCATTATCATCAGCAGAACTTCCTTCAGGTACATTTTTATGTGGTACATTAGGCATTTGATACAATAACTCTTCTAATCCTTTTTCTTTTTGGCTTAATAAATCAGCATATTCTTTGGCCTTTTGCTTTGCATGAATGCTTGCCTTTTTTACTAACTCTGCCTCTTCTTTTTTTCCTTCTCTCATTAATAAGCCAATTTTTTTTGAAAGACTATTGGCCTCTGCAAGTAGTTGATCTTGCTGGTTTTGTATTTCTCTCCTTTCCTTATCTGTAAGAATCGTCTTCTCAACAACCTCTTCTGCTTGGAGAAATCTTTTTTTCTTTAAACCCTCAATAACCATTTGAGCGTTTTCTCTGATATACTGTATTTCTAGCATAATTATTTTCTGTATTTGCGCAAAGTTATGTCAAATATCAATAATAATGGCTTTATACAAAGAAGATTAAAAACAATTAATACAATATAATAATGCTTAAAGTAGTTCTATATCTTACATCCATAAGTATTGGCAATATTTTATATAAATCAATTTTAACTATGCCTCTGAAAAACAGAATATGATTATAAAAGCAATTAATAAAATAACAAAGCTTAAGATTATTTCTGATTTTATTAC
>JBCDJE010000488.1:0-3959 GCA_038748185.1 Bacteroidota bacterium | reverse complement strand
GTTAAAACCTGCCTTGCAGATGAAGCGTGTCCATGAATGAAAATGGTTATTCATTATCAAAGGACCTCCTTTACTGTAAGTTTGATGCCCTTCCTGCACCATTAATTCTATTGTTGTTCCTTCAGAAGCTTCTATAATGAAATAAGGCCAACCTACTACCTGTTCATCTAATTCAAAGGTTACAACAAATCCTTCTTCTTTTATTTCAGTTGAAACCTCCCATGCTTCTCCCTGCTTTATTTCCAGCAATTTCGGTTGTTTTTCGCCTTTGGCAAAAGCATTTTCAGTAAGTAAATCAAAGTATTCTTCAGGACTTCTTTGCCATTTTACTGATTGTAATTCTACTAGCTTTTTTATGGGCAATGCCTCTTCTTTCACAAGCGGAATCATTCGTTTACGTAATTCGGTTTGGGCTGCATCACCACTGGCATTATACAAGTAATCATCTGCATTTGTGCTTAAAGACGGGCTATTTGCTTTTTCTCCAATCACTTTTACAGTTAACCAATCTTCATTTTCTGTAAATTGATTTCCTCCCCAACCATACGGATGCAAACGCGCATCAAACTCTTCTTGTAAAGCACGTAAATACCAACGCTTGTACTGTCCGGGTTGCCAGCTTTTCGCAAGGCATACTTTCCATGAATCATCAGAAACAACCCATTCCTCAGAACCATCTTCAAATTGCAATTTAAGCTGAAATAAGAGTCCGTATTTACCAACCGGTAATGTGCCGTCTCCCCAACCATAATACATCACTTGTACTGCAATAATATTCTCTCCTTGTTGCAACTCCTTTGTTAAATCTAATGGGTCTGCTTCAGTATATCTTGGATCAGCAGGTGCAGGACCGAACTGTATTCTCTGTCCATTACAAAAAAGTAAATACCGTGATTCACCTAAAATCCAGCCCGTTGCTTGCTTCACAGGTTTAGTAACTATTAATTGTTTCCTAAATAAGAAAAAGGTATTGGTTAGTGTTCTTTCTGCAGGATACCATATCCATTTTGCAGGAGATAAATCTAAATACCATCTTGATTTTACAGGTGATTGAATGCGCGGAGATAAGGAAAGCTTATCAGCTTTTATTTGTGTGTTAGAATGAAAAATACTTGGAGGAATAAATAAGGAAGTGCTACCTAAAGCCGATTTTTTAAAGAAGTTTCTACGGGAAAATATGTGTTTACCCTGTTTTTCGCCTTTCATATTTAAGTTTCAGTCAGTTTTTGTAATACACAAGTAATGATAGGGTTTCTTATACTTACTTTAAGTAATACTCATCGATATAAGTAAAACTAAATTATTATAAAAAGAGGAAATGAGTATTGTGTTTTAGATTGATTTAACCTTTTTCTCCTCCTTGTGTTTTCACTTGTATTTGATTAAAATCAATCTCTTCGTCCTCTGCATAAACTTCATCGTATTCTTCAAATACTGATTGTAGTTTCATTCTTTCTTCGGTCATATCGAAAGAGCGTAATAAAGACGGTAAGAGGATAAGATTAGTAATCATTGCAATCAGTAGTGTAGTTGAAGTAAGGGCACCCAATGCAACTGTGCCACCAAAATCTGAAGCGACGAAAATTACAAATCCAAAAAATAAGACGATAGAAGTATAAATCATACTCGTGCCCGTTTCCATTAAACTGACTTTTATAGCACGCCCTACATTGTAATGGTGGGCAACAAGTTCTTGTCGATATTTTGCTAAAAAGTGTATTGAGTCATCAACTGAGATGCCAAAAGCAATGCTAAAAACAAGTGCGGTACTTGGTTTTAATGGTATATTCAGATAGCCCATTAATCCGGCAGTAATTATTAACGGAACCATATTGGGGATAAGCGAAATGATTATAATTCGCACATTTTTAAATAAAGTACCCATAATTATAGCAATCAAAATAAAAGCTATAATCATACTTGTTCGCAGATTACTTATTAAGTATTCATTCCCTTTAATAAAGAGTAATGTTGTACCTGTCACTTCTACGTTTATATCTTTAGATTCTCCAAAAATAGAATCTATCTGGGGTCTAATCTTGTTATTTACAAGCGAATCCATTTCAATTGAACCGAGGTCCGCTACCTTCATAGAAATTCTCAGTTTCTGTCCTGTAGAATCTACAAAAGAATTAATTAGCTTATTTTCCTCTTGTTCGTTGGCTAAATATCGTTGAATAAACGCTTCATCTCGTCTATCAGGTAGTTTAAAATCTCTAGGATTATTGTTAAAGTATGCTTGGTTAGCTGCCTTCAAGAAAGTAACAAATGAAACTGGATGTGTTACATGTTCCAAATCTTCGAGAAACTTTTCCAATTTTTCAATTTTTTGCAAAGTAGACCGCTTTCTTATCCCTTTTTTCTTACCAGTATCTACTAAAATTTCAAGTGGCATAATGCCTCTAAAATTTTCCTCAAAAAAAACTAAATCTAACTTCACATCACTTTTTTCAGGCAAATCATCAACCATATAAGTAATTGCTCTCAACTTGAGCATACCGATTACAGCAAATACTACTATTACTGCGGTAAAGGCATAAACAACAATTCTTTGCTTATTTATAAGGTAGTTAAAAAGTTTAAGAATTTTGTGGATAGGTTTAAACTCAAGGTGTACAATATGTCGCAGTTGGGGTGCCTGTTTATAGGAAAAAACAGCAGGAATGAAGATGATACTTATAATGAAAGTACCGGCTATGTTTATGGTAGCAACAATACCGAATTCTTGTAAGACCTCTATGCTGGTAAATGTAAGTACTAAAAAACCAATGGCTGTTGTAGTGTTGGTGATTAAAGTAACTACACCAATCTTCCGAATCATCCGGCTTAAGGCTTTCTGTTTATCACCATGCAGAGCATATTCTTGATGATATTTATTTAATAAGTAAATACAATTAGGAATACCTATTACCACCAAAATAGGTGGCAACAAACCGGTGAGTAGTGTTATTTTAAAACCTAGTATTGCCAAAGTACCTAAGGTCCATATCACCACCATCCCAATAACTGCCAAGGAAAAAATTACAGGCGAAAAAGACCTAAAAAATAAAAAGAGAATTAAGGCAGTAACGCCTAATGAAAATAACAGGAACATATTGAGTTCCTGTCTCACTTTGGTTTGAATAACGCTTCGCACATAAGGAAGCCCCGCATAATGAATTTGAATTCCGGTTTCGGCAGTAAATATCTTACCGGCCTCCATAATATGTGTTACAACACTTTGGCGCTTATCTGAATTGAGGTAGGATTCATCCATTGAAATTAAGATGAGCGTAGCACCACTTTCAACATTCACTAACCGATCTTCATAAAACTTTATTTTATTTACAATGCCTAACAAACTATCGAGTTCTTGCTGTGTTTTTGGCAATTGTTCAAATATTTTAGAAGGCTCAAATTTTTTCTCAGCTCTATTGTTAGCTAGGTAAAATGCACGGGGTAATGAAACTACTTCATTAATGCCTTTTTCTCCAGCTATCTTATCCCCAAGCATTGCCAGTTGTTTAAAATTATTTAGTTCAAACACAGCACTATCTCTCATTCCAATAGCGAACATATTGGCGTCTTCCCCAAAAAGGCTATTAAATGCCTTAAACTGTATCATCTCTGGGTCGTCATCAGGTACGATTTTCATAAAATCGTAAGAAAGCTGGGCTTTTCTACCCATATAACCCATAAAAGCAGTAATTAGCACAAGTGAAATGATAAGTAATAACCTGTTTTTCAGAATAAAATGTGCAAGCCAAGTCCACATAAGGTATTGCTAAAAATATTTTTTTCTTAAAGGATGAAAAAATAAGCACTTGTGCTTTACTAGTACTTATGTATCTAAATAATTTCTACTACAAGGCTTAAATTTAACACTTGCAGGCTTATATATCTATAAGTTTAAACCTTATTTCCCATAGAAAAATAGTTTGGGAAATATAAACTTTTCAAAATTATGTTTTATAAACGGC
>JBCDJE010000487.1:0-3961 GCA_038748185.1 Bacteroidota bacterium | reverse complement strand
TTTTTCACAAAATTATCACCTTTTTAGTGTTCCGTAACCACCACCACCCGGGGTTAATATTTTAATATTAACACCCATATTTAATTATAATGAAATAATACCAGGTAGTTGCTTTTTTTCACCATTGGCACTGATAAGGTATTGCTCACCAGAAGCACCTTCTTTACCTCCATTCATACCATAAGGTCTTTTAACTCTATGTTGTGTAATGAGCGTAAGTTCGACTGGTTGCAGAAATGATAATTGCCGTTCTATACCTTCACCACCACTAAATTTACCTTTACCACCTGAGTTTTTTCTAAGTGCAAATTTTTCTAACCTTACTGGGTATTTTAACTCTAAAATTTCAGGGTCTGTAATACGTGTGTTTGTCATGTGTTGGTGGACGCCTGATGCTCCATTAAAACCATCACCTGCGCCACTACCGCCTCCTATAGTTTCGTAATAACCAAAGTTTTGGTTGCCAAATAGCAGATTATTCATAGTGCCTTGACTGCATGCAACCAAGCCTAAAGCTTTTAAAATAGTATCAGTAATACGTTGGCTAGTCTCAGTATTACCTCCGGCAACAGCAGGGTACAAACTAGCATCTCGCTCAAATTCAGGGTTAATGAAAGATACGGGTAAAATCAATTTTACATTTTGCATTAAACCTTCGTTAAGTGGAACATCCTCATTTACCCAAAGTCTTAATACATATATAACAACACTTCTGGTAATAGCTTCTGTAGCATTTAAGTTTCCTTTATGTAATAAACTTGTTCTTGTAAAATCGATTTGTAAGTAATCTGGATTCTTGGTGATTGCTATTTGAATAATTGTTCCATCATCTAGTTTTTCTTTAGCATGCCAACGTTTTTGTTTGATAAGCTTTAGCTTTTCTTGTAATAAAGAAGCCGCATAGTATTTTAATTTCTGCATAAATTTTCGAACTGTATCTTCCCCAAATTTATGTAGGAGTTCCTCAAAATCTTTTTTACCAGTGTTAATAGCTGCTAGAGATGCATTGAGATCAGCTAAATTTTCATTAATTGCTCTACTAGGATAAGAATGATTTTTTAGGATGCTTTTTATATCATTCCATAACACTTTTCCTTTTTTTACTAGATAAGTAGGTGAGATTACAACTCCTTCCTCTGCCAAGCTCTTAGCCTTAACTGGAAATGAACCTGGTGAAATACCACCAATTTCTGAATGATGTGCTCTATTAGCAACATAAGCTATTAGTTTACCAGTAGTATTGAAAACCCCAGCAATTAAGGTAATATCGGGTAGGTGGGAGCCTCCATAAGCAGGGTGATTAGTGATGACTACATCACCGGGCTCAAAGGTAATAGCTGATATAGTTTTTCTTACACAAAGCCCCATACTACCTAAATGTACCGGGATATGGGGGGCATTTACAACAAGGTAGCCTTTGCTATCTAACAAAGCACAGGAGAAGTCTAAGCGTTCTTTTATGTTTACCGATAAAGCCGTTCGCTGTAGTAAAGCGCCCATATTTTCGGCAATACTTTTAAATCTATTGGTAAAAAGTTCCAATAAAGTAGCTTTAGGTTGTTGTACTATACTTGTATAAGTTTTATTAGGTTGAATGTATCCTAGCCTAGCATTGTTATTTGTATCAATTTGTAACTCCCAATCTTTTTCAACTACTAAAGTGCTATTATTACTCACCAATAAAGCTGGTCCTTTTATATATGCTCCACTACTCATATCTTCCCAAATGAAAACGGGGGATTCCCGCCATTTTTCTCCAATAAAGCAAGAAACATTATGTGAAACCTTTGGATAATATTTCTTTCCTGTGGATTGAGATGGATGTATTACTTCTTGCTTATTAGAAGCTACAACCTTTAGAGATTCTATTTCTATATCTTTTTCAGGTGGTAAATACCCATATAGTTGCTTATATTTTTGATAAAAAATATCCTCAATATTATTTACGCCATATGCTGGGACTTCTATTGTATGATTTTGTCCACTAAACCTCAAGTAGACAAAAGCTTCCCTTAATTCAATTTCATTTTCTTTAAAACCTTCTTTTTTTAATTGGTTTTTAGCTTTAAGAAACAAGCTCTCAACTAAGTTTGGCAATGTATCGTTTATAGTTGCTAGCTTTTTCAAGAGTTGCTTTGTAGCAAATCGTTCTATAAGTGCTTGCCCCATTCCATAAGCACTTAGTAAGCCTGCATCATAGGGAACTAGGATGCTATGCATGTTTAGTAAAGTTGCAATATTACAAGCATGTTGCCCTCCCGCACCACCAAAAGCCAATAAAGTAAAATCAGAAGGGTTATATCCTTTAGAAATTGAAATTTTCCTTATTGCTTCAGCCATTTTTTCATTGGCAATTTGTAAAAACCCTGCTAAAGTTGCTTCTTTATTTACTGCCGTATCGCCAATGAGTTTAGTAAACGCTTTTTCGGCTTCCTCAATACAGAGCGGAATGCCAAAATTAAGCGGATCAATTCTGCCTAATAACAAGTTTATGTCTGTAATACTCAATGGACCAGCATTACCATAAGAAGCAGGCCCCGGAAATGCACCTGCACTTTCTGGTCCTACAAAAAATTTATATCCGTCATATTGGCAAACTGAACCACCACCTGCAGCTACCGTATGAATTGCCAATGAAGGTGCCATTAGTTTTACTCCTCCAACTGTTGTTTCATACTGGTAATCGAAACCATCATCATATCTAGCTACATCAGTACTTGTACCACCCATATCTAGGGTGATGATTTTTTTAATATTACTTTTTTTAGCGATTGTAACAGCACCAACAATGCCTCCAGCCGGGCCACTTAGTAAGCTATCTTTGGGTTGAAAATACTGCGGACCTGTCATTCCCCCGGCACTGGTCATAATTTTAAGTGATATTTCAGGGGTTTTTTCTGAGATATGCTGAATAAACTGATGAATAATTGGGGCGAGGTAAGCATTAATAAGAGCTGTGCCTGTTCTGGAAAGGAATTTAATACTGGGAGCTAATTCTGAAGAACAAGAAACAAAAGTAATTCCAAATGCACTTAGGTAGTCTTTTAGCTTTTTTTCAGGGTTACTGTTTAAATAGCTGTGTATGAAAGAAATTGCTACTGTATCAATTTTTTTTTCCTTCAATGCAGCTACAATAGGAGTAATCTCTTCTTGAGAGAGTGGATTAAGTATATTTCCATCAGCATTAATGCGTTCATCTACGCCAATTACAGAGCCATAAAGAGGTAATGCCTTTTTTATATTTAGTGAGAAAATATCAGGTCTTGTCTGGTCACCAATTTCCATTAAGTCTTCAAAGCCTTTTGTAATGAGTAAGGCTGTTTTTGCACCTTTTCTTTCCAAAAGTGCGTTGGTTCCTCGAGTAGAACCCACGCGCATTTCTAGCGGTGGTAAGGACTTTTTTAGGGTAGTGCCTGTTGCCATCCTAGCAGCCATAACAGGTGCTTCTTCATAGGCAGTAATGCTAAACAGTGTATTAGGAGGAAAATTGGTAGGTAGGCTTTTTGTGAGATAAATGACTTTTTGTACTAGGTCAACCTTCTCAATGGTAAATATTTTATCGGAAATTACTGGGAAGTGTAACTCATAATCTGCAAAAATATCTTGTGGTACATCCCAATTAAAATCTGCTTTAAAGGCGTTCGAATCAACTTGTTTTCTAAAAGTACCTTTTAATGAGCTATCACTTAGTAATTTTATCCTTTTGGTATTATGTTCAGGAGAAGTAGCAATACAATCTGTAAAAGTTCCTCCTGTATCAGCCCATATTTTCCAATGCCCCATCTGTAGTGAATTTATTTTTCGGCTGAAATGTCAATTGCATTAAATATATCTTTCTTAATATCATCTATATGTTCTAAACCAACAGAAATTCTAATCAGTCCATTACTAATGCCAACAGCTTCTCGCTCACCCTTTGATAATTTTGAATGAGTAGTTGATGCTGGGTGTGTAGCAATGG
>JBCDJE010000486.1:0-3962 GCA_038748185.1 Bacteroidota bacterium | reverse complement strand
GCCGATGAAAACGCCAGCCTTTTATATATTTTCATTTGTGGCTCAATTGCTATATGTGCTATGATATTACCAGGAATTTCAGGAAGCTTTATTCTTATTTTAATGGGGGCTTATCAACTTGTTTTTGGTTCAGTTAAAAACTTAATTGATAGTATTTTAAGTGGCTCTTTTGCAGAAGTATTCAATCATCTAAAACTTATCTTAGTTTTTATAATAGGCTGTTTATTTGGTTTACTATCATTTTCTAGGTTATTAAGTTGGTTATTCAAGTATCATCATGATACTACTGTTGCTTTATTAATAGGCTTTCTAGTTGGTTCACTCAATAAAATTTGGCCTTGGAAAGAAACATTAGATACCTATACTGACCGCCATGGTGTAGTTAAGCCGCTATTACAAAAGAACATATTACCCAATCAATTTTCAGAGGTTGTAGGTGAGCCTTCTTTAGCGGTTTGGGCATTTATCTTAGCTGTTATTGGTTTCAGTTGTGTGTACAGTCTTGAATTTATATCTGCCAAGAAGAATAAATCTTGATTGTCTTTTATTTTTATAAAATGAGCATATATGAAACCAAATAGTGTTGTTAATGAAATTATAAAAGCAGAATATAGAATAAGAAAATATATTTACGAAACGCCACTCGAATACTCCCCTTATCTAAGTTTATTAACTGGAGCTGAAGTATTTTTGAAACTAGAAAATTTACAACTTACAGGTTCATTTAAGATTAGAGGAGCATTTAATAAATTACTTTCTCTAGAAGAAGATGATTGCCAAAAAGTACCAATAACTTCATCTACAGGAAACCATGCACTAGCCTTTGCCCACGTAATGCAAAAACTAGGTAAAAGTGGCATCATTATATTACCGAAAACTACTTCTAAAGTAAAAATAGAAGCCTTATCACCTTATAATATTAACCTAGAATATTTTGGAGAAGACTGCTTAGAAGCAGAAATACATGCAAGAAATGTGGCTACAAAAATTAACAGCTCGTACATTTCTCCTTATAACGATTTGCAAATTATTGCAGGTCAAGGCACTATAGGAATAGAATTGGAAAAACAATCGGAAAAATTAGACATGAAAGTAGATGCTGTTTTTATACCTGTTGGTGGGGGTGGACTCATTTCTGGCATAGCAAGCTATTTGAAAATGAACTTTCCTCAAATCGAAATAGTTGCCTGTCAACCAAAAAATTCTCCTGTGATGTATGCTTCGTTAGCAGCATCACAAATTATTGAAATTGAAAGCCAGCCAACTATTTCAGACGGTACAGCAGGTGGTATAGAACCTAATGCTATTACTTTTGATATTTGTAAACAGGTAATTGACCAATTTTTTTTAGTTGAAGAGGATGAGATAAAACAGGCATTAAAGCTGTTATTAGAAAAGCATCAGTGGCTAGTTGAAGGTGCTGCAGGGCTTTCATTAGCTTCACTTATAAAGCAAGCTCAACACTATAAAGGAAAAAACGTAGTGTTAGTACTTTGTGGAAGGCGATTAGGCTTGAACCAACTAAAAGAATTGTTACAATAAAAAAGGCTTTCATTTGAAAGCCCTTATATAAAATATCTCTACTAAAAACTGCTTACTCATTATTAGTTGCTGCTGAAGCATTAACATCTCCACCAAGCTTTTTAATCACAAGGTCGGTAATATCAAAACTATTATCTGAATATAAAAATACTTGTTGCTGAACAATAAAAGTGTAAGCATTCTCTTTGGCTACATCATCAATCCCTTGTTGTATTTTAACAAGAATAGGATTTAGAAGCTCTTGCTCTTTTCTAGAAAGATTTGTTTGAGCTTGTTGCGCAAACTGCTGGAGGTTTTGTTCTAGTTGCTGTAATTCTTTCTGGCGCTCTTGAATAATATCTGGAAGCAGGTCAGCATAGGTTGATTCGAGATCTTTTGCTTTCGATTGCAAAGTATTTCTCTTCGAAGTTATCTCGTTTTCAAGCTGTTTAGCATAAATTTCATATTGCTTCATTTGTGTCTTGTACTCAGGGAGAGACAACATAACACTATCTACACTTACATATCCAATTTTTACGCTCTCCTGTGCTTTTAAGCTTCCCAGCGTAAGCAACATAGCTATACTTATAAATATTAATTTCTTCATATTATTAAATTTTTTCTGCGAAAATAAACAATTAAAATCACTCCTTGTCTAAAATTAGTATCCCCTAACTTGTCTAAGTTAGGGGATACTATTCATTGTTACTTCCGCCAACATTATTAACTTTAGCAATTACTTTACCTGTAATGTCGTATTGTGTATTGGTAAAAAGGAATGTTTGCTCAGGTAATACAAAGTTTATACTTTCTTCTTTAGCAATTGATTCGATAGCACCCTGCACTTTTACGAGCAAAGGTTCCATCAATTCTTGCTGCTTTTTTTGCATATTTACTTGAGAGGTTTGGGCAAAGGTTTTAATCTCTATATCGAGCTCAGTAAGCTCTTTTTCCTTTTGTTCCCGAACATTTGGCACCCAATCTTTACCATTTTGTTGGTATTCCCCAAACTTTTGTTGTAAAGTAGTTTGCTTGGTCTTTAATTGAGTTTGCAATTGCTTCACATAAGACTCATACGTTTTCATTTGTACCTTATATGCTGGTATTGATCGCAGCACACTATCTGAATTTACATAAGCAAACTTTTGTACTTGTGCATTTGCTGAAAGAACAAATAAGAATGCTGAAATGAATATAAAAAGTTTAACTTTCATCTTCTTTTGATTTATTATTTGAAAAACATTTGCAAACATACTAGATGCAAATGGAAAGTAGAAAAATAAACAGCCATGCCTTTTAGTTTATAAGCATTTATTAGAAAAAAAGGGATTTAATAAGTAACATTTATCTAATTACATCCTCTTGATCGCCTAATTCCATTTTCTCTAATACATAATCTGAATAATTATAAACCGGGTTTACATACATCATAGCTCGATCGTCTGTTTTATCAAATATGAAGTGTACATTTTTTTCTTGGGCAAGTTCTTCTGTTACTTCATATATTTTTTCTTGCAGGGGCTTAATTAGGTCTAATCTTTTGGTAAAAACTTCACCTTCAGGTCCATATTTTTCAATTTGAAACTGTCTTACTTCGCCTTCTTTTTCTTCGATCTCTTTTAATCTAATAGACTTCATTTCTGTTGTAAGATACACCTCATCTTTTTTAAATGCATCGTCAAGAGAATCAAGTTGCAGTGTAAGAGAGTCAAAATGTCTTTGCCACATGCCTTCAAAATTCTTCATTTCGTTCAACACATCTTGGTATTCAGGCATTGCTTTAAGAATGTACTCACTATCAATATAGCCTGCATGTTCTGCGGGTTCAGGCTTAAATTCTTCTTTTTGCCCATATTGTGCTTCTTCTTCCTCCTCTTCTTCTTTAGGTTCTAAAGCTTTAGCAACTAATTCGGTGTAATTATGTATAGGATTAGCATAAATAATAACAATACCTGAAGCTTTATCAAAGAGAAATTCTAGGCGATTTTTTTTACAGACACTTGTAATTCTTTTAAAAACTTCTTCTTTATTAGATTCAATTAGTGCTTGCCTTTCCAAAAATAATTCTCCTTCATAGCCAAACTTATCTTGTTTAAAACTTTCTATTTCTTTTTCTAATTCAAGAATTTCACCTAACATTTTCTGCCGTTCATACGGCTTTAGCAACAACTCACGATTTGAGAATTCTTTGCGAAGCTTATCAACTGATTGATATTTTTTATCGAGCTCACTTTTAAAACTATCCGCTTTTTTATCAATTTCCTTTTGTGCCTCCTGAAAACCACTTACCGATTTTAATACAACTCTTGAGTCGAAATAGCCAAATTTTTGAGCATCAACTTTCGGTATGTAAAACAAGAAAAAAATACAAGCAGAAAGAATTCTCATAGATAGGAGATTTGCATAGAAAACATGGAAGTAGTGTTAGAGGTTCACAGAAG
>JBCDJE010000485.1:0-3964 GCA_038748185.1 Bacteroidota bacterium | reverse complement strand
CTTGATACCATCAAGTACGCCACTATCCAAAAATTGTTTCTTGTAATCTTCCATTGTAACTGTGTTTTAAAATTATACAAAAATTTAGGCGGGTCTTAAGACCCGCCTAAATTCTGTTTACACAGTTTATTGGATACTACCCTTTTTTTATGGGTTAATTCGTTCTATACGCTCTTTTACATTAAATTGATCCTTAGGTAAAAATCCCTTTATAACTAGAATCAAACCACAGATTACTAAAAGGACACCTAAAGTCTTTTTTACCAAAACAATTCTTTGGGAGGTAAGCTTAGATTTCAACTGTTTGGCCAAAAGTATCTTGACAACATCCACAAATAGATAAGTAAGTATTATCGTTAAGAAGAAAGTCAATATGCGATTTGGATCATTGTCTAAACTCGGCCCTACTACAATTAACAAACCGAGCCAAAATACTAAAACCCCTACATTAATAAAGTTCAATAGAAATCCTTTAACCATTAAAGCAATGTAGTTACCCTTGACCTTTTTATTGACCTTTTTTTTGTTTTCCTTTTTTACAAATATCACAATACCATAAACCATGAGTATCATTCCTCCAAAAACGTAAAGCCCTGGTTGGTTACTAAGGTTTTCCAAAAGCTGAAAACTACTGAAATAGGCAATGAGAATAAAAAAGACGTCTGCAATTATAACCCCGATATCAAAACAGAAAGCAGCTCTAAATCCTTTAGTGGCTCCAGTTTCTAAAAGCACAAAAAACACTGGGCCAATCATAAAGCTTAATAGAAAACCCAAAGGTACCGCTGCTTGTATATCTTCAAACATTGCCGCTATTCGATACGTTCTACAGTACCTCCCAACACCGTTTTCTCATCCATTCTTTTTGGATTTCCAAAGACAGCTACTGTTCCGCCTGCTTTAACGTCTGCTTTTACATAGTTATTAGCGTAGACTTGTGCATGTCCGACAGCATTAACACTCACCGTAGTGTAATTGCTTTCAAATCCTTTACCATTATACCTACCACCAGTGTTTATCTTTATATCCTGAGTGACTGTTTTTCCTTCAACCTTGATATTTCCGCCAGTAATCGATCTAACGAGTAACTGTTGCGTATTACACTTAAAATCCAATTTACCCCCTTCTTGCGCTCTTAAATCTAAAACTTCTGCATTAAGCATTTCCTCTGATATGATACGCGCCTCTTCATTAGCATCAATAATCTTCAAATTCGCTGTATAATACAGATCTACAAAGGTGTCATAACCTTTAAATATTTTATCAACTTGCATCCTTACTTTCAAAGTACCATTACGATTTACTATAGCTACTTTATGGACTCTTTTTCCTGTAATAACTGCTTTGTTTTCTTTACTCTTGATTAGATTGATTGAAATTCCGTCAAAGCCTTTAACGATATCAAATGCGTCTAAGGATACCCTTAGCTCTTGTTCCTGAGCCGTTGTTATAGCGATAGCAAAGAATAGTATTCCAATTAGTTTAATCTTGATCATACGCTGTATTTACTGTGAACAATGTTGATATTCCTAACCATGAAAACCAACTACAAATTTTCCGTTATAAGCGTGAAATCCAAATGACGTTTTATCAAGTCGGTGTTCTTTACCATTACGGTTACCTCATCACCAAGCTGATAGACCTTTTTATACCGTTCTCCTACAATGGCATATTGTTGTTCATCAAAAACATAGTGATCGTCTTTAATATCTCGTATCCGCACCATCCCTTCACACTTGTTTTCTACTATCTCCACGTATATACCCCATTCTGTTACTCCAGAAATAACTCCTAAGAAGGATTCATCTTTGTGGTCTTGCATAAACTTGATCTGCATGTATTTTATAGAATCTCTCTCTGCATTAGCAGCCAAAAGTTCCATACTCGAGGCATGTTTACATTTCTCTTCAAATAGTTCCTCTTTTGCTGAAGTCCCTTTCTCCAAATAATGTTGCAACAAACGATGTACCATTACATCTGGATATCGTCTAATAGGCGAAGTAAAGTGGGTATAAAAATCAAACGCTAAACCATAATGTCCTATATTATCTGTAGTGTAAATAGCCTTGCTCATGCTTCGTATTACAAGGGTATCTACCAAATTTTGTTCTTTTTTACCTTTTACATTCGAAAGAAGCTCATTTAAGGAGCTTGTAATGGCTTTTCTATCTCTTAGGTCCATATTATGCCCAAACCTAGATATAATGCCATTAAGGGCCATTAATTTGTCCAAATCGGGTTCATCATGCACACGATATACAAATGTTTTCTTTGGCTGCTGCTTTCCAATAAATTCCGCAACCTTTCTATTGGCCAATAACATAAACTCTTCAATAAGTTTATTAGCATCTTTTGATGATTTGAAAAATACACCCTTAGGCTCATTTTCATCGTCTAGATGAAACTTCACTTCAATTTTATCAAAAGAAATGGCACCAGCTTTCATACGCCGTTCACGCATAAGTTTTGCCAAATCATCCAGTACTAAAATCGCATCTTTAACACGAGTGTCTACTTGGTAAGCGGAACTTCGAATTGAGATTGTATCCGGAATTGTATTTTCTCCAGTTTCAATAATATGTTGCGCTTCTTCGTAGGCAAAACGCTCATTAGAATTGATTACTGTTTTTCCAAACCACTGCTTTACAATATGGGCACTAGTATCTATTTCAAAAATTGCGGAAAAGGTATATTTTTCTTCATTAGGACGGAGAGAACAGGCTTTATTCGAAAGTACTTCTGGCAACATAGGTACCACACGATCTACTAAGTATACTGAAGTAGCCCTATTAAAAGCCTCTTCTTCCAAAATAGTATCTGGTAGTACATAATGCGAAACATCGGCGATATGTATGCCTATCTCATAATTACCGTTATCTAGTACTTCAAAAGAAAGTGCGTCATCAAAATCTTTGGCATCCTTCGGATCAATAGTAAAGGTTAGTGTAGATCGTAGGTCTCTCCGTTTAGCAATTTCCTCTGGTTTAATTGTGGTATCCAGCGTATTTGCATATTGATCCACTTCATATGGGAAACTATAGGGTAATCCATATTCCGCTAAAATGGCATGAATTTCAGTATCATGCTCTCCCGGCATTCCTAGTATTTCTATTATCTTACCGTAGGGTGAATCGGCATCATGGGGCCAATCTCCTATTTCTACAAGTACTTTAGAGCCATCTTCGGCTTTTTTAGTCTTCTCCAATGGCACAAAAATATCCGTATACATTTTTGGATCTGAAGGTCGCACAAAAGCAAAAGTCTTATGTAATTCGACAATGCCCACATAGCGTAACTTTGGCCTTTCTAAAATTTTTGAGATATCCCCTTCCGGCCTTCTTCCATTACGTCTATTACTAAGTGCAACCTCAACGATGTCACCATGAAGCGCTCTATTCAATTTTTTCGCTGCTACAAAAATATCTTCCTCGGTGTCTTCCGAAATAATGTATGCATTACCATTACTTGCTAGGTCCACTTTACCAACAACAACGGTGTATCTATTGTTTTTCTGGTATTTTCCTCTACCCATCTCAACAATTCTTTCTTTCTCTCGTAATTGACCCAAACGTTTAATTAATTCATTCCTGCCCTTTGTATCTATAATACCAAGTTTGGCTGCAATTTGCTTGTAATTAAAGGATTGATTCGGTGCTCCTTCTAGTACTGTGAAGATTCCTTTGGTAATTTCATTTTTCAAGTGACTCTTGGCCCCTTTTTTTCTTTTGGACATCCAATGGAATTTTAATCGAAAAATACGAATAATTGCAGGAGCACGTTATAGTAAAGGTTGTGGTAACCTTCCTGTGATCTTTTATTAACAATCAAAGTATTTATATTTTTTCTTCTTTTAAATTTTTATAATTCTTGTTGATGATGATAGCTTGTGAAAAACTACAATATCTTTCAAGCTAAATTCTTGCTTTTAACTGAAGTAATAAATTATTCACTGGTTGTGAAATAT
>JBCDJE010000484.1:0-3975 GCA_038748185.1 Bacteroidota bacterium | reverse complement strand
GCCAGTCATTCCCAGTCAGGTTCATTTGCCCTTGTGTTAGGAGAGGAGCAGGGTAATAGAAGGCTTCCGATTATTATAGGCATGTTTGAAGCACAGGCAATTGCTATTGAGATGGAAAAAATTGTTTCAAACAGACCAATGACTCATGATCTTTTTAAATCTTTTGCTGAAAGTTTCCATATCGATTTACATGAAATAGTTATTTCTGATTTGAGAGAGGGCGTTTTTTATGCTAAAATTGTTTGCAGTTTTAGAGATGGCTCTAACTTTATAGAAATTGATGCACGACCTTCTGATGCTGTAGCTATTGCGTTAAGGTTTGATGTGCCTATTTATGCATTTGAACCTGTTTTAGCAGAAGCCGGTATCGTTTTGAGTGAGGAAGAGGAAGGTACTAAAAGTGCCTCAAAAGGGAAGAAAACGCCGAAAAAGAAAACAAAAAGTAAAGCAAAAGTGGAATCACAATCCGCCTATGAATTATCATCGCTTTCCATAGAAAAGTTACAATCTTTAATGGAGTCGGCTATTGCTAAAGAAGACTATGAAAATGCTGCTAGAATTAGGGATGAATTAAATCGTAGGAATAGCTAATTGATCAGCATTTATTTGCTCTATCAAAATAGGAAGCTAAGAGAGATATGAAAGTTTGGATTTTAAAAGACACTTTCAGCCTGCTAAAAAATCCCAAACTTGTCTACTTATCCTTCAATGCATTATTCCGATCCCTTTAAAAAGGAGGATTATTACCATTTCCCCTTTCATCTTGTTTATTAATCTTACTCCCTAAAATAATGCTTGGGCGATTACCTGTATCATTCACAAAATCATTTTCGGCAAAACCAGGAAGCGTATCAGTATTATAATCGTCAGTTTCCCAATCGGTAAACTTGGTATATTTACCTATAAATTTCAACCTTACTCTTTCAGTAGCACCATGCCTATTTTTTTCTATCATTACTTCGCCTGTGCCAGTAACAGGGATGCCTTCTTCATCTTCAGTGATACCATAATATTCCGGACGGTATAAAAACATCACCATATCAGCATCTTGCTCTATAGAGCCCGATTCTCTTAGATCTGAAAGCTGTGGTCTTTTATCTCCACCTCTGGTTTCAACGGCTCGACTAAGTTGTGACAAGGCAATTACCGGTATATTCAACTCTTTGGCAAGTTGTTTTAAAGAGCGAGAAATTAAAGCTATTTCTTGTTCCCTGTTTCCATTTTTTCCTGATTCACCAGCCATAAGTTGTAAGTAATCAATTACAACTAATTGGATATCGTGTTGTGCTTTTAGCCTGCGGCATTTTGCCCTTAGTTCTAAAACAGAAAGTGCAGGAGTATCATCAATAAAAATGGGAGCTTCAGAAAGTTTAGCGGTTTTATCAACTAACTTTTTCCACTCATGTTCTGAGAGTTTCCCTGTTTTCAATTTACTGCTATCGAGCTCAGCCTCAGAAGAAATCAATCTTTTTACTAGTTGTACCGAAGACATTTCAAGTGAAAAGATAGCAGAAGGCTTCCCAAAGTCAACAGCAGCATTTCTCAATGTAGAAAGGATGAAAGCTGTTTTACCCATTCCTGGTCTTCCAGCAAGAATAATTAAGTCAGACTTTTGCCAACCTGAAGTAACTCGGTCGAGAGAAGTAAAGCCACTGGGAACTCCTGTAAATTCGTGATTCGGGTCGCGCATACTTTCTAGCTCGGCTATGGCATCGCTCATAATGGCACTCATACCAGAGAAGTTTTTTCTGATGTTCATTTCAGATACTTCAAAAAGTGACTGCTCCATTTTATCCAGCAATTCAAATACGTCAGTAGTTTCCTCCTAAGCATCGCGCTGGATAGCATTAGAAATTTGTATGAGCTCTCTTTTAATTGAATACTGCAATAACAAGCGTGCATGGTATTCAATATTTGCAGCTGAGTTTACCCTTTGTGTAAGTTGGGTAATATATAGAGAACCTTTGGCAATTTCTAACTCACCAGTTGAACGAAGTTGTGATGTAACAGTTAATAAATCGATAGGTTCAGACTTAGCAAACAAAGCTAAAATAGCTTTATAAATGCGTTGATGCGCCTCTAAATCAAATGATTCTGGTTTTAAAATTTCAATTACATCGTTTAATGCTTCTTTTTCAAGCATCAGTGCACCTAAAACTGCTTTTTCAAGTTCTATATCGTAAGGTCTTTTCTTACCCAGAGGGGTAGCATCAGCAAGATTAGACTTTACAATATTATATCGAGAAGGTCTTTTACTTGTATGTAGTTTATCTTCGCTCATAAATCAAAAATATGAATTTTGATTGTCAATGAGTACGTTGTTTTGATAGAATTTTGAAAATTTACCTTAATTTTGTCTCAGTAAAAGCTACTATTTATACATTGCAGAAGTTGAAGGTTGAATAATGAAAGTTCATTTTATAGCTATTGGGGGAAGTGTGATGCATCATCTTGCTATTGCTCTTAGAAATAAAGGTTATGAAATCACTGGCTCTGATGACGAAATATTTGAACCTTCTTATAGCAAACTGCAATCTTACGATCTCCTTCCCAAAGAGTTTGGTTGGTTTCCAGAGAAAATACATAAAGGCTTAGATGCAGTTATAGTGGGTATGCATGCCAGAAGTAATAACCCTGAGCTTAAAGCAGCACGCCGCCTCGGTTTGAAAATCTATAATTTTCCTGAATACATTTATGAAATATCTAAAAATAAGCAGCGAATAGTTATTGCCGGAAGTCATGGAAAAACAACTGTGACTTCTATGATTATACATGTGCTTAATTACTGGGGAAAACATTTGGATTTCTTGGTAGGAGCAACCAGTGAAGGCAGAAATGAAACAGTGAGGTTAAGTAATGAAGCTTCGGGAATCTTATTAGAAGGCGATGAATATCCTTCATCACCTCTTGACCCAAGACCAAAATTTCTACATTATCATCATCATATTGGAGTAGTTACAGGCATAGCTTGGGACCATGTAAATGCTTATCCGGTCTATGAAGACTATGTAAAGCAATTTAAATTATTTGTTGAAGCATCTTGTAAAGCAGGTACGCTTATCTATTGTGAAGAGGATGAAGAACTTACCCAATTGGTAAGGTCATCAGTAATTCCAAATGATGTGCACATCATTCCCTATCGAATGCATAATTATGTTATTAAAGAAGGTATAACCTATCTCGTAACAGATAAAAATGAACAAGTGCCTATTCATTTTTTTGGGGAACATAATCTTTTAAATGTTAGTGCAGCACTTGAAGTAGCCTTAAAACAAGGAATAAGAAAAGAAGAATTTTACGAAGCAATTAGCACTTTTAAGGGGGCAAGTAAAAGGCTTGATTTAGTGAAAGAAAATAGCATTACTAAAGTTTTTAGAGATTTTGCACATGCACCTTCAAAAGTAAGAGCTACTACGGAGGCTGTAAAAAATCAGTTTCCCAATAAAGCCCTTGTTGCCTGTTTAGAATTACATACTTTTAGCAGTCTCAACCCTAACTTTATTGAAAATTATAAAAATACTTTAAATACTGCTGACCTAGCAATTTTGTATATTAATCCTGAAACAGTGGCAAGAAAAGGTCTTTCATCCTTTAGTGAAGCAAAATTGAGACAGGTGTTTAATAGGCAAGATTTAATTTTAATTAACGATGAAAAAGCATTATACCAATTTCTCACGAAGCAAAATTGGTTAAATAAAGTACTACTTTTAATGTCGTCGGGGAATTTTAATAACCTCGATATAACAGCGCTCGCCGAACACATTATTTTATAAGAACCTGCCTCGGATTTTTTTATGGAGCTTTTAGAAAATTTTTCTTTAAAACCACTTAACACTTTTGGTATAGATGCAAAAGCAAAATTTTTTATGCAGTTGCATCATGTTACCGACTTACAAGAAATTGTTAATACACGTGTTTATAGGGAAAATAAGAAATTTATTTTAGGAGGTGGTAGCAATATTCTTTTTACAAAAG
>JBCDJE010000483.1:0-3976 GCA_038748185.1 Bacteroidota bacterium | reverse complement strand
TTTGCGCAAAAAGTTAGTGAAGCAGGTATAGTATTTATAGGACCTTCTCCTGAATCAATTAGTATTATGGGAGATAAGCTAGCAGCAAAAGCGGCAGTATCAACCTATAACATTCCTTTAGTACCCGGTGTAGATAAAGCTATAACAGATACAAAAGTTGCTAAGGAAAAAGCACTTACTATAGGATACCCAATTTTAATAAAAGCCAGTGCCGGTGGTGGTGGAAAAGGAATGCGTATTGTTGAAAAAGAGGCCGAGTTCGAAGAACAAATGGAAAGGGCTATTAGTGAGGCAAAATCTGCTTTTGGGGATGGCTCTGTTTTTATTGAAAAGTATATTACCTCTCCAAAACATATTGAGTTTCAAGTTTTAGGAGACCAACATGGAAATACAATTCATTTGTTTGATAGGGAGTGTTCTATACAGAGGAGACATCAAAAAGTAATAGAAGAGGCACCCTCACCGGTTATATCAACTGAAAAGAGACTTGAAATGGGTAAATGTGCTGTAGATGTTGCAAAAGCATGTAATTACTATGGCGCAGGTACAGTAGAATTTATTGTAGATGAAAACCTAGATTATTATTTTTTAGAAATGAATACTCGCCTTCAGGTGGAGCACCCTGTTACAGAATTGATAACTGGGGTTGATTTAGTGAAAGAGCAGATAAAAATAGCTGAAGGTGAAGTACTTGGTATCGCACAAGAAATGTTGGAGGTAAAAGGTCACGCAATGGAATTACGTGTATACGCTGAAGATCCTGAAAATAACTTTTTACCAGATACAGGGACTCTTAACACATATAAGAGGCCTCAAGGTATTGGCGTTAGAGTAGATGATGGCTATGAAGAAGGAATGGATATTCCTATTTTTTATGATCCTATGATAGCGAAGTTAATTACATACGGTAAAGATCGGGACGAGGCTATCTTGAGAATGTTACGGGCAATTGCTGAATATGAAATAACTGGTATTAAGACTACGCTGCCTTTTGGTGAATTTGTATTACAACACAATACATTTGTTAGTGGTAAATTCACTACAAAATTTGTTGAAAGGTTTTACTCACAAACATCTACCAAACAAAAATTTACAGAAGAAGAATACCATGTAGCGGTGAAGCTTATTCATGAATTTCTTCAAAACAAAAACAATGATCAGGTGGTAAACGAAAAAGAAAAGAAAGTAACCAAAAACCAGTGGAAGGAAAGATTAAAATAGCGTATAGAAAAAGTAACTTCTCCATTTTGAAATATATTTTTTTCTTGCTCTTAATTACGGCATGCTCAAGCAAACGCATATCAGAAGACGCTTTTGAAAGTAGTATCTGGAAAAATGATAAAATGGGTTGTGAAAGTAAAAGACTGGATCTCCTAGATAATTTTGAGGCAATTAAGAGTAAAATAATTGGAATCAGTGAGAATGATACTCGTCGTTTGTTAGGTGCACCTGATAAAGTACAGCTTTTTGAAAGAAGCCAGAAATTCTATATTTATTTTATTGAACCGGGTAAACAATGCGAAGGAAATGCCCATAATCAAAAAGAGGGGAGGAGTTATCATGTACGATTCAATTCTCTTAATCAAGTAAATGAAATTAGCCTAGCATTACCAAAATAAGTTACTGATTGCTAATGGTAATATCGAGATTACTAACCTGAAACTTAGGATTTCTTTCATTTTGTGAAATCCATTTAAAAAAGCGTTCCGGATCAATCGTTTTGATTCCTCCTGCTTGCTGGTTTACTTCTAAAATAGGCTTCTTGTATTCTTCTTCAGAGAAAACAATAAATATTCTGTTGAATAGTTGATCTTTTGTCGTATACGCTACTATAGGATCTACTATGCTTCTACTTAAATCAGGGAAGTAATTTTTATGATGATTCTCAGAGAATAAAATATATTCTACATCTGATTGTACAGAAACAGCATTTTCCATCTTTCCCTGCATTTTGCTGTATGGAAAAAGGCGATATACCATACCATCTTCATTATCTTCCATGAAGATACTAAGGTAACCACTTACAGGAGATCTAAAATTAAAGTAAATTCTATCTCTATTTTTGAATCTGGTAGTTTGGCAATTACCATTGTTAATACAGTTCATAGGTATTATTTCAAAAGCAGTTTCTGCTTCGGTAACTTCTCTTGCTTTACCTGTTATTTCACATAATAACCAGAGTTCGTTGCTAATCCCAGTAGGGTTATTCTTGTTGCGCAGCACCCATTCTAACTTATTTATTTCCATCTCAACTATTTCCCCTTTCACCATTGAATTACCAATTGTGTTCATTTGGGTATTGGTCTGTACTCTATCGCCATTTTGTATATTTTCTATATAAGTATTAGTACCTTGTACGACTACTCTTCCAAAAGTCTTTTCCAAAGCATCAATTCTAGCAGCATCAATTACTTTTTGCTTTGCTTCTCCTATACAATTGGCTTCTTCCATTCTAATTTCGGCGCTTCCGGCAACATTAAATAACTTAGCTTTTTTTTGTGCATAAGCAACTTTTTGATTTGCTATGAGCAAAACAACGCAAAAGATTGGAAGAAATATTTTAGCAAAAAATCGCATATCTATATTTTAAAGTAGGTGTTTGTATAATAATGTTAGAAGTTATAGATACAATTAAGGGATTTTTTTTATGTTAAATGAAGCCCTAGAAGTAATAATTGTATTCAAAAAAAGGTTGGAGAATTTGATATTTACAAATTTCCCAACCTTATAGAAAAGCTTTTATTTATTTTATTTCAAGTCCAGAATATTATCCAATTTTTCATGGATGATATTAGTCTCTTCTTGAAGTTTGTTACGAATAATTTTTTTAGCACCGTTCATTGCATTTTCGCGGTCGTAGAAAATTTTAAGCTGTACTTCAACATTTTTTCTTCCTACATCTCTGTAAACCTTATAAACAGGATCTACTTCGTTAATTACGTTTTTGATCATATTTTTCGAACCTGCTACTACTTTGGTAACCGATGCAGCTTCTTCTCTTGAAAGTTGTTGGTTAGCAACAGAAGCTTCTACTAGTGCGGCCACTTGTGTTTCAATCTGACCTGCCAAATTTAATTTTGCCAGTTCTAAGGCTTGTAAGTCTGCTGCTGATTTAGACTCAGCTACAGCATTACCATCAGCATCTAGAAATTTCTTCTTACCTTCTTCATCATAATCAAGTAACATCGACCATGAGCGTTCTAACGATTTCTCTAGTGGTAATGAACCTGGAGCAACGTCCCAACCACTTTTCTTCATTTTTTTACCTTGTTTGCGAGCCTCTTTCATTGCTTTTAGGTCTTTCTTCTTCAACTTTTTTTGTTGAGCAAGGGAAATATTTACAATTCCAAGAGAAAGTAAAACAGATAGAATTAGAATGAATTGTTTTTTCATTTTTATAAAATTTGTGTGTAATTCTTAAAAGTAATAAATAATTATGTTTTTGTTTTTATGTATGAAATATTATACGGAATAGCTGGAGAAAGGTTTTATTTTGTTTTATGGATAAGATGAAAAATGATTAAAAAAAATTGTATTGAAAAGTAGAAAGATTATCTGATTTGTTTGCATTGAAGTTAACGAAAATCAAAATAATTAGGTTATCATTCTTCACGATTTTTTTAATTCTGATAGCATTTCAGTACTGACTTGTTTGGCGATTTTCTTTAAAGCAGCTATTCCTGCTCTTTCATAGTTAACGCTACCACCTTTAATATCTTTAAAAGAGCCTTTGTAAACTTCCATTCCTGAGCTAAGGTCAATTACTGAAACTGTAGCATCTGCAAAAGAGAAAAATAAGCCTTCATAACTATTTCCACTTCTAGCATTTGCCTTTATATCTACTGAAAAGTCAGCTTGAGACATATCTCCCGTAAAAGCAAATCCATTATTTGAGAGTAGTTCTTTTAAGCTTGGTTCAATAAAAGGAATGGTAAGTTGCCTACCCATATTTGTTTCTGAAGTTGAAATAAACATG
>JBCDJE010000482.1:0-4012 GCA_038748185.1 Bacteroidota bacterium | reverse complement strand
GACACAGAACAAGGTTAAGTAGGTTATTAGCGTAAGTCCTATCTTTATGAAAACCCTTTCATCTACTTCGCAGTTCAATTTACTAATATAAAAAACCAAATTGCCATAAGGGTATTTGTTGCCCATAGCCGAACTCTATGTCGTCTTTGGCAATAAATGCTTTTTCCAATGACCAATTTTTGAGCTGATGGGTTGTTTTATTCTTACCCCCTACCTCAAATAACCAACTATCATTTACTATAAAATCTCCTTTTGTAGGAAAAGTACAGGAATACTGGTATGCCAATTGATTGGCAAAAAATGTTTCCCGCATATTACCAATATTCGGCTCCTTACCAAGTAAAGTATACGCTATATTCGTATTCTCTAAATACAATTTGTCAGGTTTTTGCATACGGGTAACACCCCTGGCTACTTTGTATATATGGCGGGTAAGACCTGCTTCTTCCAGATAATGTAAGTAGGTTACTAATGTATTCCTGTTTATACCCGTCCGCTCACTTAACCGACTCACATTTGGAATAAATGGAGCAGATTCCGCTACAGCTAATAATAGCTGTTTGAGTTTAGGGATATAACTTATCGCCACATTCCTTAACAAAGGCAGTTCAATATCTATAATTAAATTGATCACTTCGCCCAGCCGATCATGATACAGTTCAGGCAATTCCCTTACAAAAGGATAATAACCACTCTTAAGATATTCTTTAAAAAAGGGGAGTGGTTTTATGTCTTGTACTATTTCAGTTGATATCTCCTCATGTGATTGTAATATTTCTTCCAAAGTATACATTTTAAAAGAAGTCTCATACATGAGGTTCAGGTACTCCCTAAATGACAAACCTTGCAAACTATAAGTGATAGCTCTTCTGCTTAAATCGGCCCTGGCATTGAGGATTTCTAGTAATGATGAACCTGTAAAAACCACCTGTAATTCAGGATAGTCATCGTACAGGTTTTTAATTTCCTGTGACCAATTGGGATACTTATGTACCTCATCTAAGAAAAGGTATTTACCTCCATACTTCACAAAGTTATCCGCTAATGCTACCAAGCTATTTTCAGTGAACCAAATATCATCTAAACTTACGTACAAAGCACTATTATTCTGGGATAATGTTTTTTTAATATGCTGGAGTAGCATAGTTGTTTTACCTGTCCCCCTAGCCCCTTTTATCCCTATCAGGCGGGCATCCCAGGCAATTTCTGCGTATAAACTTCTGGTAAAGTTTAGTGATACATGAGCCAGTTTTTTCTTATATTTTTCAAATAATGCTTCCATTTGCTTAGTAAGATAAGCAATTTATAGGAAAAACTGCTTACTAAGCCTAGCAATTTCTTGTAAAACAGTGATCGCTTAACAAATAATAAAATTACCATCATCCAACTACTAACAGCTAAAAACTATCTCAAAGCCTCCCTTCTACTTTCTCTTTATCCAAAACACCTTTTACATCGTATACCACTGCATTAGGTGCTTTGAAAGGCTGTAAATCTAATGTTAAAAATTTATCATGACCTACAGCTAATACTATTGCCTCAAATTCGTTATGAGGTATTTCTTGCACACTTTTATATGCCGGTATGTTATATTCTTCTTTTACCTCTTTCGGGTCAGCCCAAGGATCATACACTGATACATCCATATCATAAGTAATAAGCTCACGATAAATATCAATAGCCCGTGTATTCCGTATATCAGGGCAATTTTCTTTAAAGGTAATACCAAGTAACAATATCCTGGCTCTCTTAATACGAATATCTCGACGTGCTAAAACTTTCACTACTTCACTTGCTACATACTGTCCCATGCCATCGTTCAGTCGCCTGCCAGCCAGTATGATCTCCGGGTGATAACCTACTTCCTGCGCTTTTTGGGCGAGGTAGTAAGGATCGACCCCAATACAATGCCCACCAACCAGTCCCGGCTTAAAAGGCAGAAAATTCCATTTAGTGCCTGCAGCTTCCAGTACCTCATGGGTATCAATATCCATGCGATTAAATATCTTTGCCAGTTCATTAACAAAAGCGATGTTGATGTCTCGCTGAGAATTTTCAATCACTTTGGCTGCTTCTGCTACCTTAATAGAAGATGCTTTAAAGGTACCTGCCGTAATCACAGCTTTATATAAGGTATCAATTTCTTCGGCTGCTTCAGGTGTTGAGCCGGAAGTTACTTTCAATATTTTACTTACAGTATGTTCTTTATCTCCGGGGTTAATACGCTCAGGACTGTACCCTGCAAAAAAATCTCGATTAAATTTTAGCCCTGATGCTTCTTCTAATACAGGTACACAGTCATCTTCCGTTACGCCGGGATATACTGTTGATTCATATATTACTATATCTCCTTTTTTGAGGACTTGCCCTACTGTCTCACTTGCCTTAATCAAAGGGGTAAGTACCGGGCGGTTATGTCTATCAGTAGGTGTAGGCACTGTTACTATAAATACATTGCTATCAGCTAAATCACTTGCTGCACTACTTACCAATAAACCGTTTTCATCACTTTTCCCCTTTTTCAATACTTGTTGTAAATCAGTATCAGCTACTTCTAAAGTGCGATCTTTCCCTTTAGCCAATTCATTTACCCTACTTTCATTAATATCTAAACCTACAGTGGGATATTTCTTGGCAAACTCCAATGCCAATGGTAAACCAACGTATCCTAGTCCTATAATGGCTATTTTTTTCATAATTTTTTATTGTGAAGTTGTAGAGCTGTAAGGTTGTTAAGTTGACTTACATCTTTTTTACATTTCGACTTTACAACATCGCAACTTCACCTTATATTCTCCCTCTTTTCAGTTCAGATTTTCGATGTCCATCCTTATACTTTCATACATTTCAGCTTTGATCCAATTCACCTCAGTAGTAATGATTAACTGATTTAATAATTCCATTAAAGAACTATATGCTAATTGATAAAAATGCGCTCTATCTTTATTAGTTGATCTAGCACTTCCCTCTGCAATGTTTGATGGCACTGAAACGGCAGCTCTGCGCATTTGAGAGGTGATGCCATACTTCTCCGTTTCAGGAAAAACTTGGGTCACTTTGTATATTTCTTTTGCCAATTCCTTCGAAAGATGCCATACTTCTAGTTTTTCAAAGGGATATTGATGCATATTAATTGTAAAGTTGTCTAGGTTACTTAGGGGTAAGTTGATTTTATTTTATATTTTGAATTTATCAACATCTCGACTCTACAACTTAACAGTATCTCAACAAACCTCTAAATACAGCTTCGCCTCGTAAGTCACATAATTGCTGTAACTGGGTAATTTTACCTCTTAAATTTCTATAGAACATACTTTAGGGAAAACAAGTCAGCTCCCTAGCAGCACTTTACTGCACTTTTACTTGGCTAACAGGAATTTTTGCAATCATCTGAAAACCAATATTCTCCATCTCCAAAACTAAGGTATTGTTCTTCATATTTCTAATAATACCCGATTGCCCTTTCAAGCTACCTCCATTAATCTGCACTCTTTGTCCAGGTTGTAAACTTCTCGTTTCTATCTCAGTATAGTTTTTCAACATATATTGAATAGCCTCAATTTCTTGTTCCCTTACCACAGCTTCTTTCCCTAAATACTTCACAAAAGCAACTACTCCATTGGTCTCCAATACAGGATATTTCTCTCTCACCAAATCTATTTTCACGAATAAATAAGAAGTAAATAAGGGAATAGCTACCTTTTTTTTTCTATCACTCCATTGTCTAAGGGTTTGTCTTAATGGCAGGTATGTTTGAATGCCTCTTTCCTCCAGTCGTTGACTGGCTTTCTTTTCTCCTTTTGGTGTAGTATAAACCACATACCAAGTTTTTTCCATAGAAGCTAATTACAAATACTAAAAATAAGGTAATAACCTGTTAAAAAATTACATGAGATTTCAAATGTATAATTCCACCGCATAAAACAAAAGTTTAATGTATCATATTTTATAAAAGTAGTAAACTTATACTAGCAAAAAGCGTGTAAGCATTATTGTTAATGTAAGTTTTTTT
>JBCDJE010000481.1:0-4027 GCA_038748185.1 Bacteroidota bacterium | reverse complement strand
TTAATAAAGTTGTTTTTCCAGATCCGTTATTCCCTGTAATAGCGTAACTTTTTCCTTGTTCAAAGCAAAAGCTGATTTTTCTAAAGATCCAGTTATAACCAAACTTTTTTCCAGCATCTATAAGCTCAATTTTCATTTAATGATAGCCTTTGATAACCCCTCTTTCAGATTCTTTAATAAAATTAAGTATACTTTTTCTCTCTGTACTATCCGGAATATTTTCTTCAATTAACCTTAGGGCTTGCGCTTTATTATTACCTTTTAAAAAATAAAATCTGTAGACCTCTTGTATTTGGTTAATCTGTTCAGCGGAATAACCACTTCGTTGCAGTCCAACTGAATTTATACCGCTGTAAATCAATGGTTCTCTTGCTGCAGTGATGAATGGCGGAACATCTTTTCTAACTAAAGAGCCACCACTTATCATACAATGAGAGCCTATTTTCACAAACTGATGTACTGCTGCAGTTCCCCCTAAACGAGCATGTTCTTGTATAATAACATGTCCGGCTATTTGCACTGAATTTGACAAAATACAATGATCTGCAATATGGCAATCATGAGCAATATGTACATAGGCCATGAGCAAACAATCAGACCCTATTTCTGTTTTTAGCTTATCAGCAGTACCTCGGTTAATGGTAACACATTCCCTAATTGTTGTATTTTCACCAATATATGTATATGTTTTTTCTCCTTTATATTTTAAATCTTGAGGGATATTTGAAATAACAGCACCCGGATGTATTTTACAGTTTTTTCCTATTCGTGCTCCATTCATAATGGTAACATTAGGTCCAATCCAACAGTTATCGCCTATTTCAACATCTTCTTGTATTGTAGTGAAGGCCTCAATTGTTACATCTTTGCCAATCTTTGCACCAGAATGAATATTTGTATATGGGTGAACCATTCTTATAGATTTTTTTACTTGTTACTATACTTACCCTTCAAATTAGATATCTTTTTTAACCAAACAAGCAGACATATTGGCTTCACAGGCTAATTTCCCAGCTACAAACCCTTGCCCTTTCATTTTTGCAATTCCCCTCCTAATTGGGGCTATCAGTTCACATCTGATAATAAGTGTATCACCCGGTACAACCATTTTCTTAAATCGGCAATTGTCAATACCTACGATATACGTCCAATACGATTCTGGGTTTTCAACATTATTAAGTAAAAGAATACCTCCTGTTTGTGCTAAAGCTTCGATTTGTAGTACTCCGGGCATTACTGGGTTTCCAGGAAAATGTCCTACAAAAAAGGGTTCATTTATAGTAACATTTTTAATACCTGTTACTGAATTTTCATCGAGTTGGAAAATCTTATCAACTAACCTAAAAGGATAAGCATGGGGTAATACTTGGGCTATTTGGTTAATGTCTAGTACAGCTGGCATTTTAGGATCATACTCTGGTACTGCATCATTTTTTGCGTTTTTTTGCATTAAACGCTTTATCTTTTTTGCAAAAGCAATATTAGCAGCATGTCCGGGTCTTGCAGCTAATATTTGACCTTTCAAAGGTCTGCCTACAAGCGCTAAATCGCCAATTAAATCTAAAAGCTTATGCCTTGCAGGCTCATTATTATGTCTTAGCTCTACGTTATTTAATATCCCCTCTTCCTTTACTTCAACTTTAGGGAGATTAAACAATTCAGCAAGTTCTGCGAGCTCTTCATCACTCACAACTTTATCAACTACTACTATTGCATTATTGAAATTGCCCCCCTGTATAAGATTATTTTTTCTTAGCATTTCTAACTCATGTAGAAAGCAAAAAGTCCTTGAAGAGGCAATTTCTTCAGAAAATTGATTTATATGGTTTAGAGAAGCGTGTTGGCTTCCTAATACAGGGGAATTATAATCAACCATTACTGTCACCCTGTAGTCGTTCAAAGGCAATCCTGCTAGTTCTACTTGTCTATCTTCTTCTTTATAGAATACACTCTCAGGTATTTCAAAGAAGTTTCTCATTACTCCTTGTTCTTCAAACCCAACTGTTCTAAGTGCTTCTACAAATTTTATAGAGCTCCCATCCATAATGGGAGGTTCAGGACCGTCAATCTCAATTAAGATGTTATCTATTTCAAGCCCAACCAATGCTGCAAGCGTATGCTCAACTGTATTAACTCTTGCGCCATTTTGCTCAATTGTTGTCCCTCGGGAAAGATCTACTACATTATCAACATCGGCATCGACAACTGGTTCTCCTTCGAGGTCTATCCTTTTAAATTTAATGCCATGATTAGGTTTGGCAGGTTTAAAAGTCATATTTGCTGATACACCAGTGTGAAGACCAACTCCTGAAACTGTGACTTCGCTTTTAATAGTATGTTGTTTCGTTCGCATTCGCTTTCAATCGCTATTTTAACCTAATTTCTTTTCTAAATCTTCAACCCTTTTTAATAAATCTGGCAGCTTCCTAAAGACTACGTAAGATTTCATGTACTGTTTTAAATCAAATGCAGGTCCACCAAGTACAGTAGTTCCTTCCTTTTTTATTGAACTCATAATGCCTGCTTTAGGCCCAATCCCTGACTTATTTGCAATTTTTAAATGTCCAACTATCCCTACTTGTCCTCCCACTTGACAGTACTCTCCTATTTCTGCAGACCCTGCAACACCGGCTTGGGCAGCGATTACAGTATGTTTCCCTACCTTTACATTATGTGCAATCTGTATCAAGTTATCTAATTTTACACCTTCTTCTATTACTGTAGCACCAGTAGTAGCACAATCGATAGTAGTATTCGCTCCTACATCTACATGGTCTTTAATAATTACCTGTCCAATTTGAGGAATTCTTTTGTAACTACCGTCATCCTGAGGAGCAAAACCGAAACCTTCACTCCCTATAGTAGCCCCAGACTGTATAGTAACATAGTTTCCTATAACAGACCTAGCTGTAATTTTTGCACCAGGATAAACAATTGTATTATCGCCAATGGTAACTCCATCACCAATATATGTTTGCGGATAAATTTTACAATTGTCACCAACTTTAACCTGCTCACCAATATAGGCAAAAGCACCAATATAAATATCTTTCCCAAGTTTTGCAGTTGCATGTATGTATGAAGGTTCTTCAACACCAATCTTTTGTAGTTTGATTAAACGTTCGTATTCATCTAATAAAATACTAAAAGCCTGATAAGCATCTTCTACTATAATAAGTGTTGTTTGAATTTTTTCTTTTGGTTGGAATTTTTTACTTACGATAACTGCACTTGCTAAGGTTGTATATATGTATTTTTCGTATTTAGGGTTGGCCAAAAAAGTGATAGCACCTTTTTGACCTTCTTGAATCTTACAAATTGTATGAACCTTTTCTTTATGGTTCCCTTTTACTTCTCCGCCCAATAAATGAGCAAGCTCCTGAATGGTAAATTCCATCAATAAAATGATATTCTTTTATAAAACTCAGGAAAATATGCATACATTCGCCTGAAAAAATTTAATTCACAAAGATAAAACTTTAGGGTAGCATAGATAAAATTTTTTAACAATTTTACTCAATGCTTCAATATTTGGCAGGTCTGATGCTTTTGCAACGTCTATTATGTCTCCTTTTTTCGTTTTTATTAGAATATTTTGGTTATGAGAGAGGTATCCTTTATTGGTAATTTTTCCAGTATTGCATAAAAATTTTGTATCCTGAAAAGAAATATTAAAAAAAGTGGCTAATTGTTTTCGAGTAGTATTTACAATTTCAATGTCATTTTTTTTATTGCTTAATTCAACTTTAAATAGCTTTCGCTCTAAAAGCATTTTACTTAGCAAGGAAAGAATTCTATCTTCGTCATTAGCCCACACTTTAATACTTCCCCAAATATCGAAATCATCTAAGGAAGCAAAATAATTTATATGGGAAGGGTTTGCTTTAAATGATTCAAAGTCAACTTCATTTTTAAGAAAGAAGCTGAGTGCACTAGTACTAAAAAGTGTTTTGCCTTGCTGTACAAGATAACGTGCTCTTTTAATAATTTGGATGAGCATTTGTTCAGTACTTACGGTAGTCTTATG